>CAZKEK010000207.1:0-1519 GCA_964551805.1 uncultured Candidatus Peribacteria bacterium | reverse complement strand
ATACGAGGTTTCTGAATGTGACTGGAGTGCAGACGTGTGCTCTTCCGATCTATTTCTTACATCTTTTCTATGAGACAAAATACCAATCAATAAAAATATAACAGCTATGAATATAGCAATCTTTCCTCATGTCGATAGTACTTTTTCTTTTTTGACATTTTTCTTTTTAGCCATCAATTCAGATATAAAAAATAAAATAACCATTTTTCTTACCAAGAACATAACCAATTATATCACTTTTTCAATAGAAATGATGTCTAATCGTCGCCTACGATAGGACTGTGGATATACAGACATCAAAAGTATAAATTACAGTCAGTAATTTATATGATTATAAAACACAATGGAAATAAGGGAGAAATTTGGGAAAAGGGTCCGTCAGCTGAGAGTAAATATTGGTTTATCGCAAGACGAACTAGCCTTCAGGTCTTGAATTCATAGAACTTGGATAGGTATTGTTGAAAGATGAAAAAGAACACCGACTTTGGATACCATAGAGAAATTTGCCAAAGCATTGTGAGTATCAGTGGAAGAACTATTTAAGGGATTCAAATAATTCCGCTTTACAGAATATCGTATTGAAAAACGGGTAGATTTCCGTATACTACTGGTGATATTTATATCGTTTACCAGTAATAGTATGTTTACAGAGTATATAAATCATGTATTTAAAAAATTAAAATATGAAACAGATGATTATGGTGTAATTATCGCCAAAATTCCTTGATATGATGGGTATTATTCTCAATGAGATACCTACGAAGAAGCAAGAGATAATCTCGTGGATGCTATCCAGTGAATAATTTTGTTAAAATTGGAATTATGAGATAAGGAAATGATCAATGAATTAAGAAAATTTACTACACATAAAGAACCTACGTATGCCTAAAATCATCCCACTAAAATTCCAGGAAGTTTGCAATAAACTAAAAAAACTATGATATGAATGACCTATGCCTGGGTGAAGACATATGCATATGTACAAATGATTCAACGTTGTACCAGTTCCGAAACATTGATGAAAAGATGTCTCTCAATGAGTAATCAAAAGCATTATCGACCAAGTATGACTATCTGTTCCAGAATGGGACAATTTATAAAAACCGTCTCGTGATTGAGCGGTTTTTTTGTTAATAAAAACCCCGCAACGCTGTGCGGGGAATCTATATGTGTGTTGTTATTCATAAATAAATGTACTAACTATCCTGCTATTCACCAGCTTCGGCTAGTAATTCTGCATTTTCTTCTTCTACTTCAACTTCTACAGCAACAAGTGCCTCATCATCAAGAACCTTCTTTCCCATTCTCATCTCTTTGACTTTGTTTTGGATATCTTTTTCGAGACTCGCTCTTGTCTTTGTATCACTATCTAAAGCTGCTACAAATTTTTCTTTACCTTGGAATTTTTGTTTACCGAAAGTATAGAATGCTCCTGCTCTGTCAACTAATTTGAGCGCAGTAGCTGCTTCTACGATATCTGCTGTCTTATCATATCCAATTCCCCATTTTACTGGTAATT
>CAZKEK010000206.1:0-1540 GCA_964551805.1 uncultured Candidatus Peribacteria bacterium | reverse complement strand
GACGAGTTTCTTGGAAAATAACCACCCAAAAAGTTTAATTATCCCAATTTATTCATATTTTATATATTTATTTACTATCATGGTACCAATTAAACCAAATTTTGAGGAGCTAAAAATTAACGATTCTCAGCAAGCGAAATTATTGATTTCTACTCTTGATAAAGAAGAAAAAAAATTACTTCTAGAAGCCTTAAATGAAGAATCATTAGAAAGACAGATAGAAAAGGATACTGAAATATTTGAAAAACAAACAGAAAAGCTTGTAGTAGGATATTTGAAAGGTAAAAAAGGTAATGTCTTTAGCAGATTAGACAATGCTCCAGAATATAGTTTTTTCAGATTGTTTAATGTAAAAGATGATATTGGTTACTTTGATTTTTATGGTAATGGGAAAGAAGCAATAACAAAAAGAATTTTTGGTAATGATAATTCTGGTGCAAGCAAGATAGTTTCTGGTGGTGAAATGAGTTCTAAATTAGGTTCCATAAAAACAGTAAAGCCTGGTAAAATAAAATGTGTTGATGATGAGTGGCAGGTAATTGAACCTATAGAAGTTAGTATTGAATAAAAAAATCATTTAAATAACCAAAAATTTATTACTATTGCAAAAAACCACCTTAGCCGGGTGGTTTTTTCTGTTACTCAAAAAATGACTTGCAATTTATTCACTGAACTTTATCTTGGTGGAGGTTTCTAAAAAATGTGCCCCCATTTATTGGGTGGTTTTTTTTAAAAAATAAAAAATTAATTATTTGTTTTGTGGTAAGGTATCTTTTTATATTGTAAATATATATTGCTATGAGTGAACAATTTGGTGCTATTATTTGTAATACAAACAACATTCCCTATCCCTTGTATCAGGACACAAAAAACTTTGAAGAATATTTGATTATCAAAAACATTGTTGAACACGACTATGTAGACCAAACAAAAAAAATTTTATTACAAAATTTAGATCAAACGTATATGTCTCATTGATTGCTTACCGAATGTTTTGAAGTGAATAAGAAAATAATTACTGCTTTGACTGCTTGTACATGATATCCGACTGGAAAGTAAGATAGGTCATTAAGAAAAAAGCTAGGATAACCAGAGGAATGGTTATATATGTTAAATTGTACTGTAAACTTATATTATACACGCTATGAAGTCAAACTCATCCAATGATACCTAGGATAATTGGCACTATTATACTGTTCGTTTTTTTTGTTTTGATGATAATCAGTGCAATCAAACTTGTAGAAACAATATGGATTAATGTACTCACCAATCCTCTACCAATGACGAGATTGAATATGTCTATATTTTGATTATTTATTAGACTGTTTATTATATATACTATATTTTCTACTGCACTAAATCACAATCACACTAAGATACAAAAGAAGATAAGATTGCTTGGATTTGTATTTTCTTTTTCTTTGAGGAACATGTTGTTTCCCGCAGTATATTTCATATATTCTTCGGCATAGGCTGATATAAGATAATAGAGAAGCAAAACGTTTATTCCTGATATATATCCTCCGTATGCGAGTCCAAT
>CAZKEK010000205.1:0-1611 GCA_964551805.1 uncultured Candidatus Peribacteria bacterium | reverse complement strand
GCCACTAACATTTTTAATAATTCTGTTCATGTATTATGTAATAACTTGTATTGTAATTCATCAATGTATCATGTGTCTTTTAACAAATCTAATCGATATAATGTTTCATTAATTTCTTTTAACGCAATACTCATTTTATTTATAAAATCTGCTTTTGATTGACCAAATTCTGCCTCGCGTATCATTGCTCAAACACTTGTTCATGATCTTATTAATTGCTTACTTATAATAAACTCCTGTTTTTTTTTAGAAAGATGGTGATAAATTTTTACTATATCAATACTAAATAAATAACTCTTTGTCTTTAATATACTTTCTGTCATTTTTTCTGTCAACAAATAAAATTCGTTCGTTTTTCACTGTTCACTTTTCACTGTTCACTAAATAAATATGTCTCTCGGCTTAGCGCCGTCTTGTGGACCGATTATTCATTTTTCTTCTAAGATATCCATGATTCTTGCGGCGCGAGCAAATCCTACTCCCAGCTTCCTTTGGAGTAATGTCGCTGATGCTTTTCTTGTCGATGAAATTACTTGGATAGCTCTTTCGACCAATTCATCATCATTGTCTCCGTTGCTACTTCCAAAAAGTTGTTCTCCTGCTTCCAATTTATTTTCGAGGATATTTACTATTTCTTGGTTATAAATATCTTCTTCTGTCAGTCATCCCATATATTTATTTTTGAGCGTGGTTACTACTTTTTCTATTTCTTCTGTAGAAATAAATGGAGCTTGGATTCTGATTGGTGATTTAGTCGATGGATCCATATACAACATATCTCACTTTCCGAGCAATGTTTCTGCTCATTTTTTTCCTAAAATAGTTCTACTGTCGATTTCTGAAACCGTACCAAATGCTATTCTTGTTGGAATATTTGCTTTGATAAGTCCGGTGATAACATCAACTGATGGTCTTTGAGTAGCGATGATAAGGTGAATACCCACGGCACGAGCTTTGGCTGAAATATGGGTTATACAATTTTCTACATCTCTCTTGGCTTTGGAAAGCATCATAGATGCGAGCTCATCAATAACAAAGACAATACGGAACATCTTTTCTGCGGGAGCTTTTCTATTGTATTCATCAATATTTTTTACTCTTTGTTCTTTGAGAATTCCATATCTTCTTTCCATTTCTTGTTCTGTCCATTTCAAAAGTTTCAGTGCTTTTTCTGGCTCGAAGACTATCGGTGCTAATAAGTAAGGAAGTCCTGTATACAATTCCAATTCTACCTGTTTCGGATCAACCATGAGAAATTTGAGTTCAGATGGGGTATTTTGATACATCAAAGAAAGAATAAAATCATTTACTCCCACAGACTTTCCTGATCCTGTTGCTCACGCTACTAATAAATGTGGCATAGATTCCAATGTTTTGACAATGATCGTTCCATCGATTGCTTTTCCCAATGAAAGATTATTGTCTGATTTTTTCATATCGTTGATAAATTCTGTCGATCACAAGACATCACCAAGTTTGACTATAACGGGCTTGGGATTTGGCAATTGGATACCTACACAATCCGTTCCAGGAATAGGCGCAACGATTCTCACCGACTTGGATTTGAGTGAAAGGGAAATGTCATTGGACAATCCTTCAATAGTAGATAAT
>CAZKEK010000204.1:0-1617 GCA_964551805.1 uncultured Candidatus Peribacteria bacterium | reverse complement strand
AATGTTTTAGTAGTTGTTTCTTTTGACGATTTTTCTGTGACATGCACTTCAACAAAGTTTGATATATCCACATAGCTGGTACTCTTATCACTAAACACAATAGTTTTTTCGGTAATGCATTCTTCGATGACCTGGTTAATCTCTTCTTTAAAGTAAGATTCTAATACTTTCATCTTGAAATACCTGCAATGATTAGATTTTTTGCCAGTTGAAACATCTTCTAACGGCGTGGACTCAGCCATGACAGCAACATTTATCTGTCTTTCACTGCCTCTTCCTCGCTTGAGTGATGTTCGGGATTCATTATCAATTTCTGTTTCAAAGCACCCTTCGTCAAATTCAACCATATCGGTTAACTTATATAAGGCATCTCTGTTCCCCATTGCCTTCCTGATCTTGTGCATCATGAACCAAATTGGTTCGTACCGTTTATGTTCCAGTTGCCTTTGTAACTCAGTAGCAGATAAGCCTTTCTTAGAAAAACTCATGAAAGCCATAGCCAAATACCACTTCCTGAAAGGCAATTTGGCATTTTCCATCATTGTTCCGCTGCGTAGCGTAGTTCGGAATCTGCATTCTGAGCACTGCCATTGCCATTTGCCCTGTAACCAATAATGATGTTTACTGCCACAACTTTTGCAAATAATTCCTTCTTGTTCCCGAATCCTCTTAAAATGAAGCCTGCAGCTAGATTCATCAGGAAATTCTTCGATAAATTTGATTAGATTCACGTCAAAATATTTTCAACAAGATAATCATTTTTTATTTTGTGGTACATTTACGGATGAGCAAATAATTCTTTAGATTTTATCCAATTAGTTTTGTTTAAGGTATAAGATTTAAGTTCCTGATCAAAAATACTATTTGGAATAATATAACCATAACTTTTCAAATACTTATGTAAATTATGTAATGTCAATTGAATTAATTCTGACTTATACAAAATATCGTATATTTTTTTAGTCTTAGAGAAACTGCCACTAATTTTATTAGTTTGTTTTGAATAAGGAAGAGTATCTGATTTATTTAAGTTGCCATTAACAGCTCTAACATTATAACCTAAGATTACAAATTGAGGTTTAAAATGGTCTATATACTGAAAATAGGTTTTATAATTATCAAGAGTATTATTTGAAGGACGAGATAAATCTAAAACGTAGATTTTTTTGTACTGTTTCAAATTTGTTTTTTTTAAAAATGATTTTAAGTTATGTGAGAAATTTTTGTTAAAATCTATACCACCTCCATTAATATATGAATCGCCAAGCACCATAATGCGTAAAATGTCATCTGTTAAGGGAATTTTATTTTCTCTCAGAAGATTGAATTCTTCGCTATTCCCTATTTTTATTGGAATTTTGACTACATTATCACTTTCATACATTAATACGTTTTTTTCAAAGCGAATCAACAATTCTCCAACAATTAGGAAAATTAATATTGGTACAATCCACTTTAAATACTTCATAGTTATTAAAATTGAGAGTAAATAAATTCTTTGTTATCAGATGCACCCCACAAGATAATAGCCCATATTACTATAGAAATAAAAACAGGGCGTAAAACAATCAGTATTTTCATTTTGCTTTCAAAATGGAGAGGATGTAATTTTTCTCT
>CAZKEK010000203.1:0-1622 GCA_964551805.1 uncultured Candidatus Peribacteria bacterium | reverse complement strand
GGGATATTTGATCGAGTATTTGGGTTCGTAGTTGCATGCTGGTGAGACTAAAAAATAAAAATTAAATGATTTCTTTGTAGATATGTATGATGGTTTTGTCTTTGATGATAACGGGGATAGCATTTCTCCAAAAGATAGGAATCTTCGCGGTAATGCAATATTGATTTCGTGTTTTGTTGTGGTAGCTATCGCTGGATTTTGCAAATCTTAATGCTCCACCAATGTATTCTTTTTTTGTGATAGCTAACGTAAAATTGTATCGTTTTATTGGTCATAATGTATGTATTGTTTTGGATTTATCAATTGTTTTTTGCCAGAATAGGTTGGGTGCTCAGATGATATATATGTTTTTGTGTGATTTGAAAAAATATGTTTCGTTGAAGTGTTTGTATCCACTTTCGTTATTGTGCAAAAAATTGGTGAGTTCGTTGAGGCGTGAGGTTGTAATGTTATTTGTTTTGTTGATTTTTTTTATGCATTGAAGGAGTGTTTCGTTGGTTATGTCGGCGTGAGGAATCTCCCATTGATAAGCAAATGATGCGTTTCGTCAAGAAAACTGTGGAATAGGTTTCAGAAAAATATTGTTTTTCTCTTGGGTTGTTTCTATTTGTTGATAGATGTTTTTCATGCTTTCTATCCGTGAATTTGTCGTCGCTGTTTGTTTGTGTGCGAGGGTGTAGAGCTCTGGTAAAATATCGTTTCTTAGCTTGTTTCTGAGGCTTGTGCTTGCATCATCGTTGGTAGGATCGGTAGTAAATGGGATATGATTGCGCTCGCAGATGGCAAAAATTTCTGGTTTACTGAGTCAGAGGAGTGGTCTCAATACTTTTGTATCTCCCAATAAATGATGAGTTTCTTCGCTATTCATTGCCAAAAATCCATTGAGATTTGCTCCACGAAGCAGATTGAGAAAGGTAGATTCTATGCGGTCGGTGAGATTGTGTCCGAATATAAGATAGGCGATATTTTGTTGTTTTGTATGGGTTTTAAATTCTCCATATCTCCAATTTCTTAGCTCAGCTTCGCTTGCCTTTTTGTTGCTTGGTCTGGTGACTATGATCGTATTTGTGCCTACAAAAAAGTTTTTGATCAGTAATTCATCGTCTGCGTTGCTGCTTCTTGTGCTATGATTGCAATGAATGAACGAGATGTTGTCTAGCGGATATTTTTCTTGTCTATAGAAGTCGTAGAGTACACATGCGGTCAACATACTATCCGCACCGCCACTTATTGCGACCATTATTTTTTGGTCAGGAGTGATTTTTTCTTTGAGAAATGCAAAACATTCTTGCTTTTTTGCAAAAGTAAGTGATGTCGTTTGGAGTGTTTTGTGTTTTTTTGTTGTTGCTATTTTCATCGTTTTCGTATTTGAAATCTTTTGGTAAAACTGTATACTCTCACCAACTATTTATATCTTTATGCTTTTTAGTTTCAAATGAAAGAGAACAAAATGACTGGTAAATCCTTGTGACCCAAAGACAAAGCCTTTAAAATCAAAATCGCTGATTTACTCAATGAAACAGGAAAAGAAGATCAATTGGTTTTTGATCATAAATTTACTGACCAACTTCCCCATGTAGCTGACCAATGAATTTCATGAACATTTACGTTTCAGTCTTTGG
>CAZKEK010000202.1:0-1628 GCA_964551805.1 uncultured Candidatus Peribacteria bacterium | reverse complement strand
ACTCAATACTCAATACTCAATACTTAATACTCAATACTCAATACTCAATTCTTAATACTCAATACTTAATACTTAATACTCAATACTTAATACTTAATACTTAATACTTAATACTCAATACCTATAGTTCACTATTAGTTGTTCACTAAGTTCTATTTTCCTTTAAAATTCGTTATCACTCCGCATAGTTTCACTTCTCCTGTAGTTTCTCAAATATAACTTACCTTGCTACAAAAACGAAATTCTTTTGCGCGTTCATTTCCACATTGAGGAGACAATCATCCCGTACAAAGGAGTTCTTCTCATCACGAAGTAGCCACATCTTTGGCATATAATCAGATTCATTGTATTTCTCTAAAATAGAGTCATTCAGATGTTGTTGGTTGTACTCATGGACAAGCATCCCAATATCCACTTTGCTGACACAAAGCAAAAAAATAATCATCAGCATCGACACCATTAGCAAAATTTACTCACGTAAACATTGGCCCACTCAAAGCAAAATATTGTTGTTCTCAAGTCATCAAACGCTGAAGTGCATAATATCAAGAACTAAACCATACATCATCAGGACATCTCTCATTTCCTTCATCGACCAACGGATTAATTTTGAGCCAACAAAGATCTTTTACTCAAGCTCGTCTTGTTCGATTGGTATCTCTCATCTGATACACAGCTTCCATTCATTCTCTAGCAAGATTGAGCGCTATCACTTTTTGTCTGGTTTTTTGAATATATTTCGTTCCGTTATTGAGCACCACAAGCACAGAGAGTAAGCCAACAGAGATAACAACAATAATAATAAGTATCTCAGCTATAGTAAAACCTTTGGGATATCTTTTGGTTGAAAATCTCATCAAATTGGATACATATAAAAGACAAACAAATATAATGTATATATAACAAGTACTTTTTCAATAAATAAATCGGTTTTTATTTACAAAAAAAACAAAAAAATATAATTTTAATTTTTTAATCTGTAGTAATTATGACAGAAAAATTAATTACCTATGCTATAGTTGTCATAATAGGAGTATTAGCAATTTTTTCCTTCACTATGGGAATAAACAAAATGATTAGAATTATTTTAGGAAATTATATTTTAAATAGCATTTGTTTGGCTGCATCACAATCTATACATCTTGCTGTCGAAACCATGAACAAAACGCCCGAGCTTACGTTTATGTGATTTGGATATGACAAAGTAGCGACATTTTTACAAAACGGAAGTATCACAATTATTTTGATAGTATATGTTTTGCTATTGATTGTTATATATAGAACATCCAAGATAAAAATTACACTTCCCGATGACGAAGCACTCAAAAAAATGTTACAACTAATTTTTGTACCCCTAACCGTCATAAGCAGTATTCTAACATTACAAATAATTATCTTGGGAATGAATGGAGTACAAATTACCGGAATATCTAGCATAGCGACAACAGTCGCCAACAATCCATATATGCTCAAATTTGTAAGCCTTACTCCGGTACGAATCTTACTTCATGGAATCATTACTATCTTGATTACTTCAGAATTTAGAATCAGTGTAAAAACCGATATCTAAAAACATTTTTATTTGTTTAGTAAGCAAAAAATGAAAACAATTTCATTGGAAGAAATGC
>CAZKEK010000201.1:0-1632 GCA_964551805.1 uncultured Candidatus Peribacteria bacterium | reverse complement strand
AACGTAGATACACCACCACCTGTATGATGAGGTGGGTGATCTCTAGCTCCTAAAGATATTTGTCCTGCGCAAAGAGATTGTTCTCCTAGTTATTACGATGGTCTTTGTGGTGTTTGTACTTCTACAGGCACAACAAGCAATGGAAGCAATTCTTGTGATGTAATAAATTCTCCTTATTCGCCTGAAATTACTTCTGCATTTACTTTTGCTTACAATTTTGGTATTACTACCCAATGTCCTATAACTAAAGCCAGTCTTGATGATAAAGTGATTAGATCGCATTTTGCCAAAATGATTAGTGAATTTGCTCTTAAGGTTTTGAAAAAACAGCCAAACACAAAATTATCTTGTGCTTTTGCTGATATAACTCATGAATCTACCGAGATGAAAAATTATATAAAGACTGCTTGTCAGCTTGGATTGATGGGACGAGAATCTAATGGAAAAACCACACAAACATATTTCACTCCTACAGGTACCATGACTAGAGCCCAAATCGGTACCGTACTTTCTAGACTATTATATGGTAATGTAAACAATTCAACAGATAGCGTGAACTGGTACACTAAACACCTTCAAGCTCTAAAAACATCAGGTATTATGAACGATATTAGCACTCCTAACCACGAAGAAATCAGATGATTTATCCTTTTGATGTTTAAAAGAGCAGCGGATAAAAAATAATGATAAATTTTAGATTTTGAAATCCTCGTGATGTACTATCGCGGGGGTTTTTTGTTTTTTTTATAATTCCATTTTATTGGACTTGCTCGCTGACTTTAGCGCTATAAAAAAGTCCTTCAAAATTTGACAAAAATGATATTTGTGAGTATAATTATTGTAAGAGCTAAAAATACACTATCGCTTTTACAGAATATGCGTTTTATACCTTCAAATATTCATGAAAAAAAAGCAAAAGAAACTTCTCCTTCACCAAAGAATTCATCATCATTTGAAGAAGCATTTTCATAAACATATCCATAGAGTTTTACATGTTGCCAATTATTTGCATCATCAGTTTTTTCATAGTCTAGAACTTGTAGTTGTATTGTTAGTAACTATTTCTTCATGATCATTATTATTTGCCAATCTTACCGGAATCAATGAAAGTTTTTATAGATCTAGCGATAGTGAGGTAGCACAAGCATTATTGTCTGCGATGAGAAATCCTACCGCATCACTAAAATTGTGAAACATTATTTCTGTATGGAGTATGGATACGGATATCGAAAATACCTTTGCAAAATGATATTGTACGTATGGTGCTGCAAGAATATCACCAGAATTTTTTCCTTTCATCGATGAAAATACACAACAAAGAACATGGTGATGAAATGCCGTCGATCGATGTAAAAATGCATCTGATACCTGATATAAGATTTGAACTACTCCCGTACAGTGAGCACTGATTGTGTATAACGCTGGAGGAAGATTTGGAAGTTATGGTCACGTAGGTAAAGTGCTTCATTACGACAATGACATCAATAAACTCATTGTGAGAGATATGGCTCGAGTAGGAAGAAGTACTATGTCTGATCGTTGGGAAGATCTGTCTACGGCTAGTGTAAAATGTTATATTTACAATAACAAAA
This sequence comes from uncultured Candidatus Peribacteria bacterium, assembly GCA_964551805.1. Classification (GTDB taxonomy): domain Bacteria; phylum Patescibacteriota; class Gracilibacteria; order Absconditabacterales; family Absconditicoccaceae; genus CAJBLF01. The sequence goes on along the minus strand of CAZKEK010000201.1, from coordinate 40 downwards.
CAAACCAAACTACAACACCAGTAACATCAGCTATAACAAC
>CAZKEK010000200.1:0-1650 GCA_964551805.1 uncultured Candidatus Peribacteria bacterium | reverse complement strand
CTGAAACTGCACGTGATCGCGCGAGTTATGTTCGTAGTCTCATTTCACGCACGGAGAGTCTACAGAAGGAGGGAAAAACACGTGAAGAGATTGAGGCGGCTCTGCCCGAGTTCAAGCGTGACTATGAGAAGTTATTTGAAATGGTCACCCGTCCTGGCGGATATCATAAGCAGAGTTTAACAACTATGCTTGCGATGTTAGATCGCATGGGTACCGGTCAACTGTCTCAGCATGAGGCATCCGTCATTGTAGGACAGCGTGTATTTGATACATTTGTTAAACCTCAGGTGTCTGAACAACAATCTTCCTCCACTTCACATTAAAATACTTACACCATTCTTCACTTCGTATATAGGATTCCCGCCAAAAAGGCGCATACTCTTTTATATCAAGTGTTAATGCTTTCTTTATTGTTTGGACTTGAATCGCTTCAATCTCCTGCTGAAACTCGGCGACCCGTTCAACCATAGGTAGATGAACTGAAAAAAGGCTTTCTAGATTTGAGATATCACGTGTAGAAAGATCCTTTTGGAGCGCTGTAAATAAATCAAGTGTTTCTTGAGTTACGCCTCTAAATCCGATACCAATGTAATAGCGCTCTGAGTTACATGGGCGACTCATCGCAGGTTTATAGAGCGTCCATTCCTTGAAATATCCTGATACAAAGGCTAGAAGTTCAATGGTTGGATTTGCGAACAAGACACTCTCATAGAATTCTCGCATACTATGGTCGCCAATCATTCTATCCATTTCGTTATCAGTTGGCTTTTTCTCAGAAAAATAAACAATAGATGTACGTCCTTCTTTATCAGTTAGTTTTGCTTTTCTTTTCTCTCCCATTTCATACTTATTCCTATCTTTGTAAAAATCATTAATATTTTTATTTTTTAACATTTCAAAAATTTGTTTGCGTGATTTATGTATGTCAGCGTCTAAACAAATTTTTCCCATCTTGTAAATGTTTATAGCTGCTTCGTTGGGTTCTGTTTCAGTATTTGTGATTACTTCTTCGGCATTAGGTTTTTTACCGAATCGGCTTGCTTGTGGATTTTCAAAATGCATATTTACAAAATTATTAGGGAGACTTATATCGTCGTAATCATTAATTTGTTCGGGGCTATCATCTATTGAAACTATAAATGGAGGAACGATACCTTTAGATTTATAATTTTTTTCTATTAAAGTCTCGAGAACTTCGCGTTTTGATCCTTCGGTATAAATTATTTCACTTACAATATCACCAAGATCTGTTTTGTCTATCCGTCCTTTTTGGTAATTGATATCACCAAAAGTTAAAATAGAGATTTTTAAACCTGATTGAGCCAGATATAATAATGCTCTTTTGAAACCTTGGTCAACAAAGTTTTTTGCATTTATCCCATCAGAAATTAATTTATCAATTTCTAACTCTTTCCCTGGGTTTAATTTTTTTATTTTATCAATTAAAATACTGAAGCGAAATACTTTTTTACCATCTTGATTAGCAATCTTAGATTCTTTATAAAGTTCCGCATATTCTTCTTCTTTTAAAGTAGTAATTTCACAAATTCTTTTTTTAAGTTGGTTATTGTAAGTGGTTGTTTTATTAACGACATCATCAAAGTCAACAATTAACCAAACTGGAGACTTGTAATCCAGTTTTTGAGTCTG
>CAZKEK010000199.1:0-1653 GCA_964551805.1 uncultured Candidatus Peribacteria bacterium | reverse complement strand
TCGAAGTCATTATGACGAATACAACGAAAAGCTCAAAGGATTCAAAGGAAGACTTTTCCATCGAATAGTTCCCAAGCTCAGAAAACGAGATCTCAAATATACCAAATACGACAAAATCTACGCCAACAGCAAATACACAGCCAAACTAGCTGACGAACTTTACGAGATGCACAACATCACCGTAAAATATCCACTCGTTACCGAAAAATGTTTTCTTCCTGCCGTCCAAGAAACACCACAAGCCTATTATCTCTACATAGGAAGATTGGTAAGTTTTGTCAGAGAAGCAGACAAGATAATAAAATTATGCAACGAAAAAAAAGTCCCGCTTATCGTGATGGGAAGCGGTCCCGATGAAGCATATCTCAAATCCATCGCAGGTCCGTGAATTATTTTTATTGGATGGATAGCCGACATCGATGAAAAAATAAAAATCATCAGCCAAGCAAAAGGACTAATAAATTTAACCAAAGAAAGTTATGGAATCTGAACCGTTGAAGCGCTTCTTCTCGGAGTCCCCGTTTTTGGCTACGCTCAATGAGCCACTCCAGAATTGGTGGATAAAGACTGCGGAGTTTTGGTAGAAAACAAGAAACATGCTACCTTAGTAGAAGGATTTACCAAGTTTATGAATACCAAAAGAGATAGGAAAATGATCGCAAAAAGGATTAGAGAAAAATGGAAGAATAGATAAAAGTGTTGTTTACCTACTACAACTCGTCACTAATCTGCCATATGCCTAACAGCGACGAGTTGAACTACATGCATTTTTATCTTGATTTAAAATACCGCTCCATTACGATGAAATAAAGAAAAAAAAGAGAACAAAACAAGATTTTTAAATTTTAATTAAGATATATGTTCTTCATTCCAGGAGAATTAATCTCAATATTAACTTTTCCAGGCGTAATGATTCACGAATGGGCTCATAAAAAATATTGCGATCGAACAGGAGTTCTAGTTTGCAAAGTAGTTTATTTTCGTATAGGCAATCCTGCTGGATATGTAACACATGAAAAACCTCAAAAATATGAACAAATTTTTTGGATATCCATATGACCATTAATAATAAATTCTTTGATAACAATTTTTCTGAGTTATCTGGCAACACAAACACAAACACAACCAGAAAGTCTCTTATATTATTTATTGTTATGGATAGCAATTTCAGCTGGAATGCATGCTTTCCCTAGTAATGAAGATACAAAACATATTTTTGATGCAAGTAAATCTTCAATAAAAAATGGTGGCTCAATTTTACACTATTTGGCGTATCCTTTTTACGGTTTAATTCGATTAGCAAACAAATTAAGAATAATTTGGTTTGACTTGTGGTATGCCATAACCTTAATATATCTTGGAGGTATTAAATTTTAATACATTAAATTTTAAACGCATGAGAAAATGTCCATTTTGTAAAAAAGATATATCAGAGAATAGCATAAAATGTGAATATTGTTGAGGTATCGTACGTGAGATCGTTCATTCTCACGTGGAACAAAAAAAGGACGCCACCTATTCAAAAAGGAAGGATTCGATTTACAAACAAATTAGAATACGCCTTGAAAAAATAATTCGTAATTTAAATATTTTAAAGTTGAATAAATTGGGATAATTAAACTTTTTGGGTGGTTATTTTCCAAGAAACTCGTC
>CAZKEK010000198.1:0-1659 GCA_964551805.1 uncultured Candidatus Peribacteria bacterium | reverse complement strand
AACTTATCAAAGAAGGTTTCTCAACAAATATTACAAATAAGCAAGGCAGGGAAGAAACCATTCGTGTAAAATTTATGGACTTCAACAAAGCTACAAATAACATTTTTACTGTTGTAAACCAATTGTGGATAAAAGGAGAAGATTACCGGAGACCTGATTTGATTATTTATATCAATGGTATTCCTTTTGTTTTTATCGAACTAAAAAATTCAAACATTGAACTAAAAAATGCCTTTGATGAGAATTTAACTACGTATTACAAGAAAATTCCACAATTGTTTTTTTACAATGCAATAAGCATTTTGAGCAATGCCGTGGAGACAAAGTTGGGCGCATTTAAAGCCGATTACACCCATTTTTTTGAATGGCTTCGTGTAGAAGATGAAAAAGAAGACGTTGACCGTATGCGTGTGCAACAGTTTCAGGTAAGTTTAGAATATGCATTGCGAGGTTTATGTAAAAAGGAAAAACTAATTGACTATATAGAGAATTTTATACTCTACCACAATAAAGGAGCTTACAAAATTGTAGCAAAAAATCACCAATTTCTTGGCGTAAACAAGGCAATTGAAAGTTTTCGTAATCGCGAAGGCAAGAATGGCAAACTTGGTGTGTTCTGGCACACTCAGCGTAGCGGTAAAAGTTATTCTATGATTATGTTCTGCCAGAAAATTCAGCGACATTTTGATGGGGATTTCACTTTTTTTATTGTAACCGACCGCGACCAACTAGATGGGCAGATATATAGGAACTTTATGAACATGGGTGCAGTTAAAGAAAAAGAGGAAGTACGGCCCAAAGATAGTGAACAGTTGCGCAATTATTTGAGTGGAAACAAACGCTATGTTTTTTCGCTCATTCATAAGTTCCGTTATCCAAAAGGTAAAAAGTACCCATTGTTAAGTGATAGAAAAGATATTATTGTATTAGTTGACGAAGCTCACCGAACACAATACAAGGACTTGGCTGAAAATATGCGTTTAGCTATTCCTAAAGCTCAATACATCGCATTTACAGGTACTCCATTGCTTGGTGGCAAACGCTTGACAAATAAATTTTTTGGCGATTATGTAAGCGAATATAATTTCAAACAATCTTATGAGGATGGAAGTACCGTACCCCTTTTTTACGATAAGCGTGTGCCTGAGGTTCAGATTATAAGAGAAGAAGATGAAATAAATACAGACTTAGCTGAAGTAGCTGAACAGGAAGAATTGTCAGAAGCTCAATTGATGCGACTGGAGAGAGAATTTGCCACTGAACTTTCTGTAATTCGAAACCCCGACCGTCTGAAAAAAATTGCACATGATATTGTAAAACATTTTCCACGCAGAGGATATAAAGGAAGAGGTCTGGTAATATCTATCGACCGTTACACTGCGATGAAAATGTATGATCTTGTTCAGCAATATTGGAAAGATGAAATTGTTGAGTTGCGAAAAACGAAATTAACTGCAAAAACCAACGAAGAAAAAAACAGGATAGAAGAAACTATCAAATACATGAATTGGTTGGAGATGGCTGTGGTAATAAGTTACGATAAAAGCGAAGAAGAAAAAATTGCTTTTGAAAAACGGGGCGTTGATATTACTCCACACATCCGTAAAATGGAAAAACTTGATGACAATGGACATGATCTTGAATATCGTTTTCAGGAAT
>CAZKEK010000197.1:0-1660 GCA_964551805.1 uncultured Candidatus Peribacteria bacterium | reverse complement strand
ACTTTTTTTTAAATATTCTATAAACTCTGGGTTATGTTTTCTTGTTGAGTATCCTACTGTAATCATATTAATTCCATTTATGTTTTGCTTCTTTTATTATTTCATGTGGACTTTTTTGTGGGTCTTTTTTTGTAATCTGAATACATTCTAAAACAAATTCAGCTAATAAATGTTTTTGTTCTATTTTTTTAATAAATAATGAGTATAAACAGGGAATATGCGGCCAATGATGGGTAACATATATCCTTTTTTTATAACTGAAAAGTTTTGCTCCAATGCTTTTCCAACATAAATTCTGGATTCTCCAAATTCTTCTTTTGGTTTTTTCTCCGAATATAAGGATAGGATAGCGTCCAGAAATGTGCTGTTCATCGGGCAAATTGTTATAAATAATCCGTCTTTTTTGAGTATTCGTTTTATTTCAGTAAGTGCTTCCTGCAGGTTATCTACAAACTCTAAAACACTCACAGCAATAATCGCATCAAAATAATTATCAGGATAATCTGTTTTTTCAATACTTTGTGTTTTTAATTCATAGTTGTAAATATTGTAATGCTTAAGCAGGTGTTCTATGTTATCAAAATGAGGATGAATGTCACAGGCAAATAATTTGTCACAATGCTGAGCCAGTTCAGGCAGAAAAATTCCACTTCCTGTACCTGCTTCCAGTAACAATGGATACCGTTTTTTTCCAAGCAGTTTTAATATGCGATTAAAACGGTATCGCTGTATATATTTGATTGGAAATTTATAGTTCCAGTAAAAATAATCAACCTCTCCTGTTTTATTTAAAAGGTTTTTTTTTGGATATATCATTTTTATAACTTATTGAATGTTTATTTTAGCTTATTCATATGGCCGATTTATTTTCGAATTGCGGACTTATCGATGAATTCAAATGAATAATTTGCCATAAGGATTTGAAGATAACAATAATCAGAAGAAAACAGATAGACGCAAAAACTGATACTGAACTTAAATAAAACAATATAGCAATGACCGGAATGCAAATTCGATAATCCAGACCTAAAGGTCTTTCCTTATTAAAAAACTGAAAGATTATAAATAGTAAAACTACTCCGTAATAACTTAGAGTTCCAGGATAGATTAATAATCCGACTAATAAAAGTAAGGCCCAGACATGATCCACTAGCTTTTTTTTCAATAGATATCGTGAGAATTGAATTGTTATTGCGAGTAGTGTCGAAGAAATAATAAAAAAAATATAAGGTTTATCAAGTGAAATCAAATTCGCACGAAGTAGAACAGCATGTAATGATTGGTTTATATCTTCTGAAAATTGCCAGGCTGGTATTCGTTGTGTTGCATTATTGAAAAAATAACTCATAAATGTATCTATTCCAAAAGCAATAATAGTTATTCCGGATAATACCAAAGAACTAACAAGGAAATATGAAATTGCTTTCCAGTTTCTTGAAAGTAAAAAATAGATACCAAAAATCAACATAAATGGTTTTGTAAAAAATGCTAACGCCAGCATTACTCCTGCAGATTTATGATTGGAATACCTTCTCATTAAGAGTAAATAAAAAAGTACAATGAAATTTGTTTGAGAAAAAATGATAGTGGATTTTACTGTTGGGTTAATCAATATTAATATAATTACCAATACAAATCCATTTATTTCAAATTCTCTAAA
>CAZKEK010000196.1:0-1674 GCA_964551805.1 uncultured Candidatus Peribacteria bacterium | reverse complement strand
CAGAACTGCGTGGGTTAAGAAATTGCAGCCGAAATCCATACAATGCAAACCTGTTTACTACAAGCAAACTGGATTCCCGATCTATCCACCAAAGACGTACGGTTGTTTTCTAATTTCTAATCTTTACACTTTCATTCACTATTAGTTGTTAGTTGTTCACTATTCACTAATTTTTTATTAATTGCTTTTCAACTCAGAAAATTTCATAATTTTTTTTTCAAAATAGATTTCTGTTTCACCAACCGGACCATTTCTATTTTTTCTCAAACAAATATCAGTCAATCATTTTTTATCTGTTTCAGGATCATAATAATCTTCTCTATGAAGCATAATAACCGAATCGGCATCTTGCTCAATAGCACCAGATTCTCTCAAATCAGAAAGTTGTGGTTTTTTATCGACTCTTTTTTCCACCTCACGAGAAAGCTGTGACAATGCAATAATAGGCAACTCAAGCTCTCTAGCAAGTTCTTTGAGTCCTCTAGATATTTCAGAGATTTCTTGTACCCTATTTCCAGAATATCATGAATTCGATCAACTCATCAACTGGAGGTAATCGATAATAACCATATCAAGCGCATTCTTTTCTATTTTAAGTCTTCTTATTTTTGATTTTAATTCTGCAATAGTAGTCGATCATTTATCATCGATAAAGATATTGGTTTCAGAAAGCACTTCCATAGCCTCACCCATGATAGTAAAATCCTCAGGATCAAGCTGACCTCTAGAAATTTTCCCCATAGGAATACCAGACACCATAGACAATACCCTATCAGCAATTTGCTCAGATCCCATTTCTAGAGAGAAAAAAGCAACACTTTTCTTCTGATCTACTGCCATATTTTTGAGAATATTCAAAGCAAATGCTGTTTTTCCCATACTCGGACGCGCAGCCAAAATAATTAATTCAGCGGCTTTAAATCCGCCAAGCATTTCATCCAATCCATGATATCACGAAAACACTTTTCTATCATTTATTTTTTCTGGATGATCAACGATATCCATATACTCCTCTACCCTTTTATTTAATATTTCTCAGATAGAATGGATTTTTTCGGCTACATTATTTTGAGTCAAATCAAACACTCTCTTTTCAATATCTTGCAACACATCCAACGTATCTTTTTGTTCATAGACATCACCTATAATCTTTTGAGAGGTTTTTAGAATATTTCTCAAAATTGATTTTTCTTTGACAATTTTTACATATTCCGGACAAGACGAGGTACTCAACAAAAAGCTAGAAAGCTCGTATAAGTAATCAGTTCATCCAATAGCATCCAGATATGAATCTTTGGTAAGTTGATCAGCCAAAGTCACGACATCAATAGTTTTGCGAGCAACCCAAAGTTTTTTTATCGCTTGATAAATATAAAAATGCTCTCTCTGATAAAAATCTTCAGGAATAAGTCACAATCCATCATAATAATACATAGTTTCATTATCCATCAATATTCCACCAATAACTCATTTTTCTGCATCAATATTATGCGGTGGTAATTTAATATCTTCCAAGCTAACCATTTTGCTTCAAAAACAAGATAAAATAAGATACATGCCAATTGGGCAATGAAATGATATATTGATAAATATTTTATCGCGAAGCGTTTATCTTTTTATCATTCGTGTAAACGAATATTTATCAATTCTTTAATAATATGCAAGAGAAAATTA
>CAZKEK010000195.1:0-1685 GCA_964551805.1 uncultured Candidatus Peribacteria bacterium | reverse complement strand
AAATTCAACCGAAAGAATTTTGTCAGAATAAATGATTCTAAATTTATAAATTCCAAATCTAATGTTAGTAAATTCAACGAGTCTTTTAAAGATGTTATTTTGTTAAAAACATATACAACCAGTTACAATGATAACTTAAAAGTTTTATTACTAAAACAATTCAATTTAGATGTTGTTTTTTTAATATTTTTAACAAATTCTCTAATTTTTTATCAAACACAAATTTGTTTATTTTATTTAAGCAAAGTAATTTACAAGTATATTTAAAAGCATTTAAACCAGTAATACCTAGCCGTAGAATAAAAATCAATGTTAAAACAACATTTAAAAATTGAAACTAATGCTTACCCTAATGAAAGTTTTCAAGCGACTGTCGCCACAATCTCAAAAGTATTAAATCCAGACACACGTCGCGTCATGGTGCGTTGTACCTTAGAAAATTTAGATGAAAAATTGAAGCCTGAAATGTATGCCTATGCAACTCCGATAGATGACGAATTAACAATGCCTCATGTTGTTAATGATGCTGTTATCACAGAAGGTGTTAAAAATTTCGTATTTGTAGAGCGCAGCCCTGGCGAAATCGAAAAACGTTTAGTCAAAATTAGTTACCAAGGACATAAGGAAGCTTATATTTCAGAGGGTCTTCGCGAAGGTGAACGTGTGATCGTTACAAGCACGCTGCTTCTTAATTCTGAATTTACTGATAACTAAATGCTAGGACGTTTAATTACCTTTGCAATTAACCAACGTGCTTTTATTATCGCGGCGGTGCTGGCATTGATTGTAGGCGGGTGGTATGCCATCACAAATCTTCCTATTGAAGCATTCCCTGATGTGCAAGACGTGCAAGTCCAAGTCGTAACGCAAGCGCCTGGGTTAGCTCCTGAAGAAGTGGAACGTAAAATAATTATCGAGGCGATGGAAAAGTTAGGACCCCATCAAACTGCTAAGGCTGCAGAAGCGCTTGGGATAAGTGTGAGAATGCTCTTTTATAAGTTGAAAAAATACGGCCTGAAAGAATGAACGATGATCAATTGAACATGCGAAAAGCGTTTTTTTGTTAAAAAATTAGTTGAAGATACAGTTTGATGAGTTTATATACAACCTGCGCTATCAATCGTACACAGATTAGTGTACGGCGAAAGGAGAAAAATATCAAAAGCGATTAAAAAACGATGAAGTACGGGTGAATAATGATGACACAGTAATGACAGGACAGCAATGTGCTGATTAACAGTAACAGGAGGATTGAGATGGGATTGACAGAAAAAGTTGCATTGAAAGGGAGTTATCCGGTACCGGAAGGCATCCGCAAAAACGCTTATATAAGCGGCAGGGATGCCTATGATAAGCTTTACCTCCGTTCCATAGAAGACCCGGAAGGATTTTGGGGCGATGTGGCGCGGGAGCATATCAGTTGGTTCAAGGAATGGGAGAAGGTTGAAGAATATAATTTCGATGTCCGCAAGGGACCGATATCTGTCAAGTATTTCAGCGGCGCCAAGTTGAATGTATCGTACAACTGCTTGGACAGACACCTGAAAGACAGGGGAGACAAGGTCGCGATTCAGTGGGAAGGCAATGATCCTAAAGAGTCCTTAGCCCTTACGTATAAAGAACTCCACAGAGAGGTTTGCAAGTTTGCCAATGTCCTCAAGCGTAACGGGGTCAAGAAAGGAGAT
>CAZKEK010000194.1:0-1712 GCA_964551805.1 uncultured Candidatus Peribacteria bacterium | reverse complement strand
TTTTCAATCAGTGGTGGAAACGTAAATTAATTAATGCAACAGATAAAAACATTACAATTATAAATGAAATTGACGGGGACATTGAAGCATGGTGCGAAGAAGTATCAGTCCATACAGTATTTCGAAATATTATTTCAAACGCTGTAAAATTTACTGAACCTAACGGCTTTGTTAATATTAGTGCTCTTAAAACCGACACAGAAGTTCATATTTGTATTAAAGATACCGGTGTTGGAATAACACCGGAAATAATTCAAACTATTTTCGAAAAAAATCAACATTATTCAAGTACTGGCACTGCAAATGAACAGGGAACAGGTTTAGGTTTAATGCTCGTTAAAGATTTTGTGAAAATAAATAATGGCAAAATAGATATTGTTAGTAATGGGGGTGCTGGCACAAGTTTTACTGTTATTTTACCTTTAGTGGAAAATTTAGATGGAAGATAAACAATTGAGTATTTTGATTATCGATGATGATCCGATTTACAGAAGACTATCTGGATCAATATTGAAAGACCGCTTCAATGTATTTACAGCTGAAATGCCGTCACTTGGTTTCGAAATTCTAAAAAAACAGAAGATTGATTTAGTAATTTGGGATTATCGGTTAACACAAATGAATGGAATTGAGGTTCTTGAAAACATAAAAAAAGAATTTCCGCACATCGAAACAATTATGATTAGCGATTCAGGGAATATGGATACTGTAATTGAAGCATTACGTCGTGGCGCCATTGATTATTTTAAGAAACCATTTACCCCTGCAGATATTTGGCTCTCAATAGAGCGTACGATGAAATACTCTGAACTTAAACACAGCTTAAATAACGAGAAAAATAAAAATGTTCATCTCAAAGAGCTTGTTGACAGAGAAATGGGAGTTGAAATGATTGGTAAATCACCGATTATTACGGATATTAAATCACAAATGAGATTGGTTGCTCAAACACCAGATACTTCAGTATTGATTCTTGGAGAAAGTGGAACAGGTAAAGAGCTTGTAGCGAAAGGAATACATAATATGAGCTTCAGAAAAGATGAATTTTTTGGGGCTGTTAATATGTCTGCTGTTTCTGAAAATTTGTTTGAAAGTGAATTTTTTGGTCATAAAAAAGGGAGTTTTACTGGTGCAATTTCTGACAAAGCAGGGTGGTTCGAAACTTCAGATAATGGAACTTTATTTTTAGACGAAATTGGAGAAATTAGCTCAAATTTACAAGTAAAATTATTAAGAGTTCTTGAAGACAGAACATTTACAAAAGTTGGAACTCAATCAAGTAAGTCATTTGATGTGAGAATTATCGCTGCCACAAATAAATCTCTTGAAGAAATATCTACAGGTCAGAATTTCAGGCTAGACTTATATCACCGAATTGGAACCTTTATAATTCATTTGCCACCATTAAGAGACAGGAAGGATGATATTCCTGAACTAGTTGACTATTTTCTTAATTTATTCTCAAAAAAAATGGGGAAAAATATTAGCAAGGTACACAATGACGTTTATGATATTTTGAAAAATTACAATTTTCCTGGAAATATTCGGGAATTAAGAAATTTAATGGAAAGAGCAACAATTTTGTGTTCAGGAAAAGAATTGTATCCTGACAATTTTACATTATCGAACAAATTTGAACGTCAACAAAACAATATTATAGGGTTTGACACTTTTAATCTTGAAGAAATTGAGAAACAAACCATAATTAAGGC
>CAZKEK010000193.1:0-1727 GCA_964551805.1 uncultured Candidatus Peribacteria bacterium | reverse complement strand
TTGGGCAGGTGTAGTAAACAATATAGCGGTGATAAATCCTGAATCAATCATAGAGCAGATCGAGAACGCACAAAAGAAAATCAAGAAAGCTAAAGAAGAATGAAAAGAAATCTTGGTAGTATCTGAAAAGAAAATGTATGCGGACGAACTCGAAAAATTAGGTGAAAAATATGGATTTAATTATCTCAATTACAAACTTCCTTCTGGATTTTTGACAAATTTTGAAACACTCAAAAAAAGAATAGAATCTATGAATACTATGGCTCGTTTTGTTGATACAGAAAATTATCTTTCATTGACAAAAAAAGAACAATTAGTATACAAGAGAAAACTTGCAAGAGTGTTAAAAATCTACAAAGGAGTAAAAAACCTAAGTAGAAAACCTGAATTAGTCATCGTACTTGATGGACAAATGATGGATAACTTTATCAATGAATTGGTAAAAACTCCAAGCATAGAAAACATTATCATCGCCGGGACAAATTTCTCTAGACGATGGGCAGAAGATAGTATTGTTGTCGCTAATATAGGAAGTCATAAGAGTGTAGATTTTGTACTAAACCATATGTTTAGCTAGTTTTCAATCTATATGGAAGAAATAAAAAACGAAGAGATACAAACTCCTATGGTAGAAGAAGCTTCAAAAGAAGTCTATATACCTAGTAGTACAGAAAAAAAGAGAGCAGTGATGATGTACCTTCTTATAGGTATTATTGTAGTGTGACTCAATAATCAGAAAAAAACTGATTTTGAGCAATTCCATTTCAAACAAGCTTTGGGATGGCGATCTATCTTTCTTCTTCTGCTTATTGTATCATCGGTCTTTATGTTTATTCCATTGATAAAATATATTCCTCTGATTATACTCGTCGCTATGATAATCTTCTTGGGTGTTTTTATAAAAAAAGCTCGAGATGGAAAATATACTATAGCACAAGAAAATAAATTAGCAATATTTGTGAGCTTAGGAGAATGGATTATGACATTATTTGAAGTAAAACAAGATACTCCACCCACAAAAACCATATAATAATGCTTTAGTTTATTATCAAAACAGAGATGTCAAATATAGAATTATTAAAAAAATTGAGAGAAATATCTTTTGCTCCACTCAAAGACTGTAAAGAAGCTTTGGCAGAAGCAGGTGATGATTTGGAACAAGCACAAGAAATACTCAAAAAAAAAGGTATTGCAAAAGCTGGTTCTAGAACAGAAAGAGAAACCAACGAAGGAATAGTAAAAGTTATTGAACAAGAAGGAAAAATAGTTGGACTAAAACTTTTATGTGAAACAGATTTCGTAGCAAAAAACGAAAATTTTCAAGCGTTATTTGATACTATTATCGCTAAAGTAGCAAAAAGTGAAAAAGAAGTTATGTCTTTGGATGACTTAGATACAGATATAGCAGAAGCTATTGCTGATGAAGTAAAAGAATTTTCAGGAAAAACAGGAGAAAATATGAAGATTGCCAATGTTTTGGTAACAAAACAAAAAGCATACGTATACAATCATCCAGGAAATAGAGTAGCATCACTGATTTTCTTCGAAGGAGGAAATGATGAAGCGGCAAAAGAACTTGCTCTCCAGGTGACAGCTATGAATCCAACATATGTTTCATTTGATCAAGTAGATGCTGCAGAAATAGCAAAAATGAAAGAAGAATTTGGTGCAGAATTAAGATCTGCAGGTAAACCAGAAGCTATGATAGAACAAATCGTTGGAGGTAA
>CAZKEK010000192.1:0-1728 GCA_964551805.1 uncultured Candidatus Peribacteria bacterium | reverse complement strand
TAAACAATAAATGACGTCATAAAATAGACATTTGCCTTAAAATACTTAGGTACATCGGAGTAATCAATGACTTCTACCGGGCATAAGGTCCAGTATTTTTTAATTACCTCAACATATTCCTTGCTCGATTCGGCCGAAAGATTCATTACTATATATAGTTCCGAATTTTTCATTTTATCAATTTCATCGTTGTCTACCAAAAATGGCTGTGCTTGTAGTTTTGCAACTGAAATGAACAGGATTAAAATGAATAAAAACTTTTTCATTGTTATTATTTTTATTTGTTACTAAATTATCAAAAACAAAAGTACAGTTTTTATTCATATAAAAGCTTTTTTATTAAAATTCTTTTCATTTATAATAAAAAAAATGAAATATGATAGCTAAAAAAGTTGTTTTTAGAATATGATTATTTTCTAAATGCGCTATTTTTTATGATTAATTTATTTTAAAATAGTCAATAAAACCATCCTTAAAAGTATATATCAAATAAAATTAAATTCTCAAATAAAGGTATTTTTGTAAACACATTCTTTTATGAAAAAAGTAAAAAAGAGTATTTTTACAAACCTCTTTTTTCTTCATTTAAGAAAAATGATACTTTTTACAATCGGCATTTTTTGGGAAAAAGCAAGCAATTGTAAAATGTAACACATCTACTCGGAAACCAAAGCAAGCAATTGTAAAAAGACAAATCAATGGAAATCAAAATTCACTCATATGTTTAGATGCTCATTTATATACTATTAGACAAATTTGACTTTTTTTTTATACTCTTTAATACCCATTTCAATTATTAGAATGTTTTATTAATATTTAAACCCTGATTTTGGTTATACATATTAATATTATCATCATAAAAATAAAAAAAAACAGCCTTACAGTAAAGAAAAATACTTGTAAAGCTGTTTTCAAATTTATCCGCTAATCGACTTCGTCGTTAAGCGGGAGTTTCTATTATTAAATCTGCCTTCTTTTCTTAGTTAAAGTTAAGCATAAAAGGCAAACGTGTTTGTGCTCCTTTTAAAGTGGTAATGGTTTGCAGAGCTTGATAGTAAACATAGTTTTGTCCTAGTTCTTTTTGGATTAAAGCTGTGGCTCTGTCGCCAGAGAATGCTTCTAATAATTGGTTGAAGAATTCTTTTTGATGTGGATATTCTACTACTTTATATTTGTCGAGTTTGGCAAGTTTAGCTGCTTCTGATATTGCTACTCCTATCCCACCAAAGTCGTCGACCAAACCTATCCTTTTAGCATCTGTTCCACTCCAAACTCTACCTTGTCCAATGCTGTCGACTTCGGCTACCGTCATTTTTCTACCTTCGGCTACGTGTGTAATAAATGTTTTGTAAATATGCTCAATCTGGCGTTGCAACACTTTTTCCTGATAATCGGACATCGGACGCATACCTGTTAAATAGATAGAATTTTTGTTGGTTTGAACAGTGTCGAAAGTAATACCAAGTTTGTTGTTAAACATTTTTTGAAGATTAGGCACCACACCAAACACGCCAATAGAACCAGTGATAGTGGTAGGACTTGCGATAATTTTACTAGCACCGCAGGCAATATAATAGCCACCCGAAGCTGCATAATCTCCCATAGAAACCACTACAGGTTTTGTACTTTTGGCCAGCATTACTTCGCGCCAAATAATATCAGAAGCCAAAGCATCGCCACCAGGAGAATTTACACGTAATACGATAGCGCGGATAGAACTATCTAAAC
>CAZKEK010000191.1:0-1738 GCA_964551805.1 uncultured Candidatus Peribacteria bacterium | reverse complement strand
TGGAAATAAAAAAGGTAAAGTTGGAATCGGTGTATCAAAAGGACCAGATGTAACTTCTGCAGTAAGTAAAGCTTCTCGTGAAGCTTACAAAAATATGTTTCTTGTGCCTATTACTGGAAATCAAACTGTTCCTTATTCAACGGTAACAAAATATAAGGCTTGTATTATTAAACTTTTGCCAGCGACTGCCGGTACCGGTTTGAAAGCTTGATCTTCTGTGAGATCTGTTTTGGAGCTTGCTGGATTTGAAAATATGTTGTCTAAAATTATGGGTTCAAACAACAAATTAAATAACGCATTGGCTACTATAAAAGCTCTGTCTTCATATAAACATTCAGATCACTTTAATAGTCGTGTTGTTAAAAAAGGAGCGCTTGAAACTTCTGATGAAAAAGCTGAAGCAAAAGAAGAAACTCCAACAGTAGTAAAAGAAATCCAAGAAAAAAAAGTTGCTGAAGAAAAAAAAGCACCAGCTAAAGCAGTTGCAAAACCAGCAGTAAAAAAAACTGTTAAAAAAGATTAATATTTTGTCTCACATATACTTTTTTATACCTCTTAAATATATTGTACGATGCAAATCCATGAACTACAAAAAAGCAAATGACTCAAAGATAAGGCAAGAAGAAAGGGAAGAGGAAATGCTACAGGAACAGGAAATTATTCTGGAAAAGGACTTAAAGGTCAAAAATCAAGAAGCTGACATTCTATGAAACCTTTTTTTGAATGAGGACAAACATCTATCGTTCAGAGATTGCCTAAAGCAAGAGGGTTTACTAGATATTATAAACTTGTAAAAGAAGTTGCTATTATCAATATTGGAGTACTTGATGCTGATGAAAGAATTTCTGATGCTATGGAAATATCTAAACAACTCTTGAAAGATTTAGGATATATAAAATCTGCTACTGTTTGTGTTAAAATTTTGTGACATGGTGATTATACAAAACATCTTACATTTCTAGATATAGATACTTTCTCTGCTTCTGCAAAGACTAAGATGGAAAAACCAGGAACTGTTCATTCTATTGCCAAAAAAGCTCCTGTAAAAGTAAAAAAAGATAAGAAATCTAAAGTTGGAAAATTGAAAATCAAGACATCACTAGAAAAAACAGCAGCTAAACATATAGAAAAAAAAGTAGTTGTTAAAGAACCAGTAAAAGCTGAAGAAAAAAAAGCTCCTGTAGCTAAAAAGGCTTCTACTAAATCTTCATCTGCTTCAGAAAAACCAGTAGTTAAAAAAGCACCAGCTAAAGCAGTTGCAAAACCTGCAAAACCAGCAGTAAAAAAAACTACTAAAAAAGCATAAATAATTTTTTAAGTGTATTATCCCCTTTTGATGGAAAAATTCTTAAAAAAACTCAAAGAAATTCGAGAAAATCCTACTATAAAAAAGAAGATTGTATTTACTCTCGTAATGCTTGCTCTTTACAGACTTTTGGTATTTATACCTGTACCATTTGTAGATATTGCAGCACTTATGTCAAAGACCGTAAGTACTACTGATTCTTGAATAGGATATTTTATTATGTTGCTTGGAGGATCTTTGGATCAATTTGCTTTGATTGCTGTAGGACTTGCTCCTTTCATCAATGCATCTATCATTATGCAACGTCTTGGTTCTGTAGTTCCTCAACTTGAAGAACTTACTGAGCAAGGTGAAGCTCGACAACAAAAAATACAACAATATACGAGATATTTGTCTGTACCATTGGCGTTTCTTCAATCTATTGGTATGGTG
>CAZKEK010000190.1:0-1783 GCA_964551805.1 uncultured Candidatus Peribacteria bacterium | reverse complement strand
GATTGGACTATAAAAATCACGGACATTGTGATGATTGTGGCCGTACTAATTGGCCCTATTTCTGCCGTACTTATAACTCTCTGGGCGCAAGATCGAAATGATAAACGATCCGCAAAACGGCAACTTTTCTTAGCTCTCATAGGTGAACGAAAGAGCCTAGTTATATCAAATGTAAAAGCCAATGCTCTCAACAGCATTGATGTCGTCTTTTCAAACAACCCAAAAGTTAGAGACCTATGGCATAAATATTATGCCTTACTGTCACAGAATCCAAGCGAGGAAAGAGTGCATACTTGGCTAGAGCTTTTATCGGCTATGGCAGAAGTCTTGGGAATGTCAAAACTAAGCGCCACTGAACTAGATAAATTTTACATACCTCAAGGTCATGTTGATAACCTTGAATTTCAGCAAAAAATTGGTCAAGAATGGTTGCGTGTACTAGAAAATACACAGCACTTTCTAGTCGAAAATCGTCATAATCACAACGATGATACAACGGGATAATCATCAGTTTTGCATACTATCTTCTGTGATAAATGACATTATCACTTGTTGAGCTGTTGGCAAACAGCTAAAAGCTTTGTTATGCTTAGGACAGCCTTATTTAGTGTTTTGTATCTTTTTTAATAAAAAAAACAGGTGATGACAAATGACCGATACTCCTAAAGAAAGCAGCGATAATGCTTATAAAAAATTATTCGTTGGTTCAGTTTTTGACTTTGTGCTACCAGTCGTTGAGTTTTTAGGTATATTAGTTCCAGGATCAATATTTATATTTTTGTTGGCACTAACAGCAATTTTCCCTTTGGTAATTGTAATGAAGTATCTTCCTGATCCAAGCATTTTCACGGGAGATTTTTTACCATTAATTGTAAAACCAGGCAGCTTTTTATATAGTACGTTTTTAATCTTTTCTTATGTTATTGGACATCAGTTTTTTAGAAAAGACCCAAAAATTCCAGATGAAAAGAGTTTTGAAAAAGTCTATAAAACTATAGGCGAAACAGGTCCAGTTCGACTGGGAGAGCACGAAAAAGAATTCAACCGTGATAACGATACTGCAGGCTCATATAATTTGGAATTTCCTTATCGTTATCTTGGTGAATATCTTATCGAGAGAGGGATGGATCATCTTGCTAAAATTGTACCGTGGAGAGGAAATGATCCAAAAACTTATAGATTTCGTTCCAAGCATTTTGTAAATTTATTGAAAGTTAGATTGGAGTTCTATTTTCCACACCAGTACACTAGAATCCAGCGAAACGAAGCCCATGTGAGACTTATGTCATCAATGTGGTATGTTTCAAGTTCACTTATTTATATTTCTTTAATATCGTTCTTTGTTTTTTCTGTAATCACTGCAATAGGTATGTTTTATTTTAGCATACCAATATCTAGCCAAATTATAGCCGCGCTAATTTCTCCAATATTAATACTAATATTTTCTTTATTATCAAAAAACTCAATCGAATCGTTTTTGCACTATCAAAGAATAAGGGAAATTATATTTATATTGGAAACTGCATATTTTGCTGATTTAAGTAATCCAGAATTAAAGATTCTAAATTTATCTAATACATTAAAAAACAATTAGTTGGACATGCTATAATCAAAAAATAGCAGTAAGTTTTCTTATTCTTTACTCTTGATAAAATCTGTTATCAAGAGTAAATGCACCCCATTTTGCTACTGACATTTGCAACAGGCAGACCATTGATTTTATGGGATCGGCGCGGTGTTGCGAAACTTACCCTTTGAGCGATAGACGAAAAAATCGGTGTGG
>CAZKEK010000189.1:0-1787 GCA_964551805.1 uncultured Candidatus Peribacteria bacterium | reverse complement strand
ATTGTTTTATCCAAGTACGGCAGCTATTACTGATGCTCAGTGAAATACTATTGAAGCTTGAGGTAGTTTACGAGTACTTATTAGATCATTATCTTTTGTTATTCTCTTTGTGTTTTTGATTGTTTCTGGAGTTAATCTTATTATCAATGCTAAAGATTCCGAAGCAGTTAAAAAAGCTTTTTCGAGTCTTATCTATATATTATATTGAGCGTTGTTGGTGTTTGGGGTGACGTGGGTATTGGGTACGGTCATGAATATAGGAAATGTACAGTGAAGTAGCCAAATCGTTGATAGACTCCAGAATTGATTGTTTTTCCAAATATTGTCGTTTTTTAAAATGTTCGCGTTTTTCCTTGCTATTATTATGTTGGTGGTTTCCTGATTTAAAATGATGGCTGCTATGGATAAATCAGAAAAAATCACGGTTGCAAGAAAATGAGCCTTGAATGTTCTTGTGTCATTGGTATTTATTAAAATCATAGATTATGTCTTTTATATAGCACAAACCCCTGCATTTAGCGCAAAGATAGCTGATATGATTATAAATATTGCGGTTATCCTTGGATGGATTTTGGGTGCGTTGTTTGTTCTTGCGTTATTTTATGCAGGATATCTTTTGATTGCTTCATCTGGAAAAGAAGAATCTTTCAAAAAAGCAAAATGAGTTATTGTTAATATATTCCTTATCTCTGCGGTAGTGTTTTTGTTCTTGTTGATTGTCTACCAGATATTTAATGAATTTGGATAGAATTTTTCCTTGATTTTGTTGTCCAAAATACTATATAAGTAAGCTAAGCCCGAATACGGACTATTTTTTTCGGCATTTGTCGCAAAAAGTATCTACCATGTTGATTAGCTCTCGTAGTTCAACGGGATAGAACGGCTCTCTCCTAAGGAGCTAATACAGGTTCGAGTCCTGTCGGGGGTACGTTTTTACGTAAGGCATTGTCAAATACGGTTTTGTTACTGTTGGCTTTGTTTTATATCATTACCGACTGATTTAGAAATCTCCAATTTCAAACGCAGTGAAGAAATTGAAGTATCTAAAACCGCCGGTATAACTCTCACAACAAAAAACCATTACATTTGTCTTTTTGTGGTCGAGTTAACTTTTTATCTTTTTAATTATTTATTTGATGCCAAAAAAAACTACTGAAGGGCAAACAGAATCGTTTAAACTTCATGAAAAAGACACCGGATCTGTAGAAGTACAAATTGTACTATTGACCGCTGAAATTACTGAGTTGCAAGCACATCTTGTACTCCACAAAAAAGATTTTGATGCAAAAAGATCTTTGCTTAAAAAAGTTGCTAAAAGAAGAGTATTTCTTAAGTATCTTAAATCAAAAAAACTATCTACTTACAACGCACTTTCTAAACAAACAGGTGTAAGAGTGTAAGCGTATATCTTTGGTGCTGATACCTTTAGTATCTTGCGTCTATTTTTATTTTTTTAACGTTTTATATTATAATGGCTACATTAAATCTTATTGAGCAACTTCGCTCAGGTCAAATAGCTATGCCTGTCATCAAAGAATGACACAAAATAAAAGGAATTGTTCTCAAAAAAATTGAAAATGGTATTTTGGTAAACTGTGATAACAATGCATTCACATGAGTTATCTTATCAAAAGAGGTTAAAGAACTTGAAAGATCTGGATATGATTTAGATCCAGGAAGAGAAATAGAATTGGAAATCGTAAATACTGCTATCAGACATGAAGATGGTCACTATATCGTATCTATTACTAAATTACTCCAATACGATGTATGGAAATCTATTATGA
>CAZKEK010000188.1:0-1794 GCA_964551805.1 uncultured Candidatus Peribacteria bacterium | reverse complement strand
TATCATCTTCTGAAAGCTCATTGGTTGCAGTAAAAGTGTTGGTTATATTTAAAATGAGAATTGTTTCCAGTGAGTTCAATCATAGTGACTTCGAACATACCCCCATCACGGTCATAATGTTCAGTCCATGCACAAGATTCGGATAGTTCACCCTTGGATTTTAGGTCGGCCTTTAATAGTTTCTTAGCCCCAGAGATACTTGTTAAGATAGCTTCTGAGTTCTTTGTCTCGCGAAAGTATGTAAGTCTCATATCGTTATAATTTAGATTACAAAATTACAACAATATATTAAGCTAAAAAAATAAATTCAAGTTTTTTTGTTGAAGTTAGCTAAAATATCATTTAACTTTTTAAATCTGTTGTTTAGGATTAAATGATATTCATAAATATTTTCGGCTGATTTTTTCTTCAATAAATTGATTCCTAAACTCTTTTTCCAATAATAATCTGATTTTATTTCAAATACAATATTTGTATTTTTAATACGATAATCGACTGTTTTTGACACTTTTCTTTTGTCCAATAATTTTTTGGTTTCATAACTTTTAATATGTTTTAAACATTATATATTAAAAGTTAAAAGTCAAAAAATGTCAATAGCTGTAGTTACGAGTCTTTTTTCGCGTCTTAAAACAGCCAAGATGATTATTTTTTTCAACCTGTTTTTCTTCAACATAACCAATACTGCGTTTTCCTTTTTGAGTGAGATATAGAGGAATATCTCCCTTTTTCTTAACATTAGTGTAGTCAGAGAAGTTAGAAGCCCACTTGAAAGGTTCAACATTTGTAAGAATTTCAGATATAGATTTCTCACTAAACGACAAAACTTTATTTAGGATTAGCACCGCCTTAACGTCTCTTACGAATACGTCAAATTCATCCAAATTTCTCATGGCAGACACTCTTTCACCACCTCTCACTGTGGTAACTTTAGTGCTTCCATTGTGATTAGAATCCCAAAGAAAGTAAGAAACTCCGCCTTTAATTTCAACACCTGGAAAAACTTCACTAGAAATAGGAAAATCTACGAGCTCCTTAAGATTCCTTTCCGAGAACATAGATTTTCTAAATTTATCTAGCCCATGCCCACCGGCGAGCCATCTTGACGGAGTTACCATGCTTATATAGCGTGGATCTAAATTTTTAGCTTGCTCAACAAATAAATGGTAGAGAGGTACTGGACGATGTCCGCCTTCATCATCCATTTGGTACGGTGGATTACCTACGATGACATCGAATTTCATCTCAATTTCCTTCTCTACTTGGCTTAATCCCGCTTTGTGTATGAATGCATACGCATAGTTATCTTTTCCAACTTTCTCCATAGCATCCTTAGATGCACCGCACTCCTTACATCTATTTCCTACGTAGTTATGATCGATGCGGTTGAACCATATATTTCCAGCAGGGGTACTCATCTTTACCGCAGAGTAATCACTCGAGGCATCCTTTGAGCAGTACAAAGTTCTTCTAGACATCATGGAGGTAAGGTCTGTTATTGCTAATCCGAAAATCATGTTTTTAAGTATGTGCTCTAATCTGGATTTCTCATCCGGTATGACTTTTTCAAGCCCGACTAGTAGTCGCTTTGATACCTCTCTGAGAAATACACCTGTTTTTGCTCCGGGATCCAACCAGCGCAAATCGGGATTGGTCCATACTGTTTCGGGAAGCTGATCAAGTATCGCGCTGGCAATTTTTGGTGGAGTGAACACTTCATCGTTTGAAAGATCCGCAATTACTTCAAGGATATCGGGTTGTGTTACCCCGGCAGACTCTTTAAGCATTATGAAT
>CAZKEK010000187.1:0-1794 GCA_964551805.1 uncultured Candidatus Peribacteria bacterium | reverse complement strand
GCTTAAGCCCAACAAAAGCAATTATGGTAGCGATAATAGGAACAAGAATATAGTTCATACTATAAAAAAAGAGGTAAATACATTCTTACCTCCTATACTAATTATTTACAAAAGAATTTCTAATGAAAATATTCTAGTGGTATATTATATTATTATTAGGGTTAATTATATTTTCTATATCTTTTTGTGATGTAACACTTGGTACTTCAAGAGGTGTTTGCTTTTTGTCCAAATCAATAATATCTTCTTCATTTGTAGAAAAATCACTAACTACAGGTTTTGTTATTGTAGCTGTATTTGTGTGTTTATCTTCCCAACCACTAGCAATAGTTCAATCTTTGTTTTGGACGATGGTTAGTGTTCCCTCTTTTGCTGATGTACCTGATTTTGCTGTAGCTTCAATAACTATTTTATTTTTTTCTACAGTAAGTATTTTATAATCTTGTATTTTGTCTGTTATATTATTATTTTTTGCAGCTTTTATTGCTTCTATAAGAAGAAGATTTTTTTTATCTTGATAGGTTCCTGGGACAATATGTCCTGGTAATTCACTAAACTGATCGTTGTAGGTGTTGTGAGTCAATGTGTAAGCGAGCGTATCTTTGGTATAGATGCTAGCGAGAATAGAATCAGGGTTTTTTGTTTCATCATATTCAGTAACTTCCCCGTTAATTCCAAGATGAAGTGTAGTAATTTTCTCTTGTGAGTATGTTCCAAAGTTTCCTTCAGCAGGAATATTGAAATAATATTCACCTGTTGTTTCGTCTATCTCCAAAGAAACATCAGTCAGATCTTTTCCGTAAAGATTTATATTTGGTTTGTGGTTTTTTTCTTTTAGATAATTTTTGATGTGGGAATTGATTTGATCTCTAATTTCGCTGTTTTTGGATAATGAAGGATAGTTTTTTGTAATAAAAGCAACAAGATCTTTTGTTTGTAATTGTTTAAAAAAATTCTGGGTTTTACTATCAAGATTCATAAATATATTGAGGTTTTTTGATTCCATTTCCATTTTTGTTGGTGTACTTGTTGATATATTTTTTATTATTGGCATGGATGCTCATCCATTCATTCATTGGGTTATAGGTATGTTTACCTCTGTTAACTTACTCACTTTCCATTCTTTTCCAACTTTTTCATACGTAAAGGAATCAGACTCCTTTTGAGCTACTTCTTGCTCGTCTTTTTTTTCTTGATATTTGGTAGGAATATTGTTTATTATTGTTTGTGCATCAGCCATAATCTTGTCTATTTCTGCTGGTGTTTTTGCGTTGTTTATATTATCTTTCGTTGTTTTTTCTATTTCTCCAATTTTTTTTAAATTTTCTTCGGTATATGTTTTTTCATTTTTTTCTGTAAATCAATTATTTGTTTGTTTCTTTTTTTCTGTTAATAATGGGCTTGTTATGTTTTTAAAATCTATTTCTGTTTGTGTGATTATTGCTTCTACTTCTTCGATAGTTGTAGCATTTTTAATTCCAGTTATTCTTTCTTTTTTGATCTCATTTACTTGTTTCATAGCATCAATATCATATTCATCATTTTCTGGATAGATGCTATTTATTTTTTTTGTTGCACTTGTTTTTGTTTTGTTGAGTTGTTGTGCCTTGTGTGCTTCTATGATTCATTGTGTTATTCAGTCATTTTTGTCTATTGTTGTTTTAGTTAATGTAGCAATAATAGCGTTCATTTGTGGTCCAAACGTATGCTTGCTCTCAAAATCGAAAAGTACATCAGTTCATTTTTTGTATGTTTCCCCTCTTGTTGTGAGGTTTTTATTGAGGATAATTGCCG
>CAZKEK010000186.1:0-1814 GCA_964551805.1 uncultured Candidatus Peribacteria bacterium | reverse complement strand
TCTCTTTCGTTGATGTAATTTTCAACTACTATAGAGCAAATACTTCTCAACATATCTATGAGCTTTTGAATTTCCTCATTAGATAAGCCTTTGTATTCATCTCAAAGCAATTGCCTAGCTTTCTCAATTGTCATTGCTCAGGCTTGTTCGTCATTTGGTCTAAACTAATAGACATTACATAACTGCCTGTAAAAGCATCCTAATAAAAGGATTATTGATATATTATTCTTTTCCTTTCTTTTTGGAAGGTTTTTTGATTTTTTTTACGTAGCCCTTCAAATCTCTTTTCATAGAAACACCCGTTCATATCTTTTTACCAAAATCATCATATTGTGGTCATACCATACCAGGTTTAGCATTGGTTTTTAGTTTATGTATACTTGCATTATCAGTCAGTCATACTATCGTAATTGTTAAACTTTTATAATCTACAGCTTCAATAAGTTTAGTTATCTCCTGTATCATCATCTTTTTTGCTTGTTTCTTTATCTCTTCATCAGATAATTTTTGTATTTGAGGTTTAACTTTTAGTCCATCTATACAACTTCCTTTTATTCATTTACCTTTTATTTCTTCCTCTGGCACTCATCCCGCATATTCAGGAGAGAATTGATAGAAGTAATGTCAAAAAGTATCATATAGAAAACTATAAAAAGATTCAAAAATATTGGTTTTTTGATTTATTTGTACCCATTCATTATCGCTACTAAGTCATAATTCAATCTTTTCTCGGTCTATATACATAGTCACTGCTCAATAGTGTTGATAACATTCTATAGCATTTAGAATCTTTACTTTGAAAGGCTCTCTACTATGTTTTTCAAAAGTATCTCTCAATATAAGTTTAAGTACGTTTTGCTTATCTAATCGGTCTAATGCTATATCAGGCATATTTTTGACTACTTCCTCCAATGTAGAAAGATTGTCTATAATCATCTTTTCTTTCTTAGATATTATTCATCAAAAAAGCTCTATAAGTTTTTCTTTTTTATTGTCTTTTATATCCAAATCATCTCCCAATAGCTTTAGTATGAGATAGTTTATTAGATTTTGAATAGGTTTATATTCGCTGACTTGAAACAGTATTTTTGATAGATTTGAACTATAATTAGAGTATTTTACTTTATTCTCATAATTTTTGAGTAAAAGATTTTTGAGCATTTCTATTACAAAAAACTCATCAATAAAATCTATGTCTTCTCCTTCCGTATACCACTTATAAAGAGTCTTTTCATCTCAATATATGTTAGCAAGTTTACTGGTAATATAATAGTTAAGATTTCATAATCTGACCAAATTTGATTCAAAGTTAATACGACTATCTAAGTAAAACCATATAAGTGGGTCTCAATATTTACCTATATTGTCTTTGATTTTTTCGTTGAATTGCTTTATCTCATAAAGAGCTACTGTATAATCATCATACTTTTTTTGGATTTCTTTATTTTCTGTCTTTATACTACGAAATCATCGTATATTTTCATTCATACGTAAATCTTTTCTAAGTCCCTCCAATTCTAAATTACAAAGTTCAGTAGTATTAGGAAGCCACTCATTATAATATGTATTCTTAAATTCATCACTTTCTTTTTCTATTGATGATTCCATCATTTTACTGATATTTTTCATATACGTTATGGTATGGACATTATTATTTAATATCAGATTATATTCGTTTCTGCCCTTTGGTTCTATCTTATCTCATTTTTTCATAATGTAGTTTTTACAAAATAAACCATTCAGAATATAGACAAACCAATGACAAAATAAAGATACTTTTGCGCAGCCCTACAAGCCCCTCGCCTAATTTCCCC
>CAZKEK010000185.1:0-1817 GCA_964551805.1 uncultured Candidatus Peribacteria bacterium | reverse complement strand
AAAACAATTTACTGATCCAAAAATCTAGGTTATAGATATTTTCTTTGATATGATAGATATCTTCTTCGTTCAGCTCTTTTTTGAGGAGTTTGATAAATTCTTTATGCTCTAGGTTCTTCTCAATATCTCCATATACCATATCGATAAACTGAGCATCGGTAGTTTTTACCATCGTAGATATTTCTTGTCCAATAAGTCCTTTGAACAATTCAATAATTTTTTTGTTCTTTATGTAGATTCTAATGTCTTTGGGATTGATATCTTGGAGAATGGTAGCAAGCGCAGTTTCGTCAAATGATTTAAGCAAACTAATATTTGAATAAACATTTTTGATATCCGTTTTTTGAGGCAAAACAAATTTTTGTTTTCCTGCTCTAACATTTTCTGAGGTATGTTTATAGAAAAAAACATTTTTTCCATATTGATAGAGGAGTCTTCCATAATACATAAGCGTATAGTTTTTTTCATCTAGCGCATTGTTGAGTTTACTCATTTTTTGGATAATCGGTTTCCTAAACAATCTTAGAAAAAATGTATCTCCTCTAGAAAGTCGAGATCCACCGACCAACGTAATATAAAAATTTAGTATTTTTTCCATCATTTTTGATTCTTTTTTGATCCTTTCCGGTACCTTAAAGCTTTCTATATTTTCGACATTTTCGCCAATTGAAGACATCAAATCATCCAAATCTTCTTCGATCTCGCCTTGATTGTCATGATTTCTAAAATAGGTCATAATATACTTTTGTACACCTCAGAAAAAGTTTTTTTTAAGATTTCTATAGTCAGTGATATACAACAAAAAATTTTCTAGTTGAGCATTATTCTCACGGAAACTTTTGATGAATGTATCAAGTATTTTTTTATCAAACAATTTGGAAATCACGGTATCCGTCATCAAAAACATATCGGTATCAATAAAGAGATACCTTAACAAAATATCAGCAGGCAAAACAGATTGCATTACTTTGGTTTCTGCTCCAGAAAAATGTGTGGTAACGGTATAGGTTTTGTAGTTTGCAATAAAGTCAGCATATACAGCTTTGGCGTTGCTCTTTAGCTCATCATAAAAAAGCCAAGAATACATATCGGTATCGGATACCTGAGCATAGACAAACAATCCATTAAAGTTATGATAGATTTCAAACAACAAAAAGAAAAGATCAATCTGATTGAGCAATGACGTTTTCAATTCTTTGACGACGGTAGGATTGATTTTCCCTCCTGTCTGTTGGAAAACAAACTCATAAAAAGAAAAAAGGACATCGATAAACCAGTTATAATTTTTTTCTCTTTCCTTGTAGGGAAATATTTTGATTCTCGCCAAAAAAACAAAACTCAGGAGAAACACCGTATACAAAAAATTGAGATAATATTCTGGAGGATATTTTCTAAAAATATCTTTGACGTATAAAGCAACCACAAGAGAGAGGTTATTGGAAATATTTGCCGGAGAAAAAAATCTATATCCATTTAAATTGGCAGTAGAGCAGTAGCTGTAATAGATATCAATATCTTTTGGTTTCAACGATGCATGCTCACCAAACCCAATTTTAAACTCAAACGGATCACGAGTTACGTCAAAAAGATTCAGTTTATAATTTTCTACGATCTTTCTATTGATCACAGAAAAAAATTCTTTCGTCGAAATAAACGAAATAAACATACTTGCAGGGTTTATCGTTTGTGAAACTATTTCGTCAGGGAAAAGGGATAATAACACTCTTTTGAAGAGCTGCATACTGTGCTCTTAAAGGTAAAAATATTATTCTTGTTTAGCGAGAACAGTTACTTTATATTTCAACGTATCTCGTGTT
>CAZKEK010000184.1:0-1835 GCA_964551805.1 uncultured Candidatus Peribacteria bacterium | reverse complement strand
ATCTTCCGTCAGCATCTTCTGAAATCATCCGTTGGTTTACTGACAAAATGTATTGTCCTGACTGCAATATCACCTATCCAGAATTTACTCCTCAGCATTTTTCTGCCAACAGACAAGAAGGAGCATGTCCTACCTGTCATGGTATTGGAGAAATTTTGCAAATAGATTTTGACAAGATGCTGGATCCTATGAGTCCGTATATGAAGGCTATTATGCCACGAAGAGACTCAAATCTTGGACAATCACTGCTTTTGAAATTATCACAAAAATATAGTATTGATCCCGACAAACTTTGGAAAGATTTGCCAGAACGATTTCAACATGTCGTGTTGTTTGGTGATGACGAACTTATTAGAGTAAATTATGGAGGAAAATTTATCAGCATGACCTACAAAGGTATCGAAGAAATCATCAAAGACCAGTATGCAAAAGGTCTTTTGACGGTAGATTTTCAAGCGATGCTTGATATGAAATCATGTAACGAATGTGGAGGAACAAAATTGAAGAAAGAAAGTCTCAATGTGTTTTTAACAGTCTGACAGTCTATAAAGTCCGTAAAGTCAAAAGTCAAAAACTGAAAGTCAGACCTTATGGACCTTGGACATGATGGACCTTCGGCTAAATATAACATCGCGGATTTGCAAAGAATGCCACTCAATGAATTGGTAAGTTTTGTAGATTTGTATAGAGAACATGCAGCAAAAGATCAAACACTAATCCAAAGAATAATGAATCCATTGATTGATAGAGCAAAAACCATCCAAGAATTGTGATTGGGATATCTCAGTCTTCATAGAGGAATAGATACGTTATCATGAGGAGAAATCCAAAGATTGAGATTGGCAAAACAATTGGGAAATAAACTGACGGGAATCATTTATGTACTCGACGAACCGACGATCGGACTCGATGATAGAGAAATCCATAGAGCAATCACGGCAATCAAAAAATTGAGAGAAATGGGAAATACTATTGTCGTGGTAGAACACAATGAAGAATTTATCAAAGCTTCTGACTGGGTTGTGGAAATATGACCAGGCGCAGGAGATTTTGGTGGTAACTTGATGTTTAATGGATCGTATGAAGATTTTTTGAAATCTGATACCTTGACCGCACAATATATTCTCGGAAAGAAAAAAGTTTCTATAGATTTTGAGCATACGCCAAGCAACAATTTTGTTACGATCAAAAAAGCAGCTAAGCACAATCTCCAAGGTATTGATGTAAAAATAAGACTTGGAACATTTACTATCATTACTGGACCGTCTGGAGCTGGGAAAACGACATTAATGTACACGACCTTATTTAAGTTTTTGAATGATAAACAAAAATTTATTCAGAGTTTCATTAGACTCTCTCTTCTTAAACAATGATGGAATCGGCAAGATATCCTTGCTGCTCCGGTGATGAACAAAGAAAAATATGAACATTATGAAAGTTTAGCATTACAAGAATTTCACAAAGATTTGTGAGTAGAGACCATTATTGGTCATGAAGAAATCAAAAATACTATTTATGTAGATCAGACCAGTATCGGAAAAACACCAAGATCCTGTCCTGCTACATTTATTGGTACGTTTGATCATATCAGACAGCTCTATGCGTGAACTACAGAAAGTAAATATCTTGGATTTAATGCCAGTTATTATAGTTTCAATTCTGCAAAATGAGCGTGTCCTGCTTGTGATGGATACGGATACAAAAAAGTAGAATTACAATTTTTGCCAGATACGTATATTACTTGCGAACGTTGTGCTGGAAAAAGATATAAAACAGAAATCTTGGCAATCAAACGAAGAGGAAAGACCATCTCCGAGGTATTGTGAATGTATATC
>CAZKEK010000183.1:0-1843 GCA_964551805.1 uncultured Candidatus Peribacteria bacterium | reverse complement strand
GGTGCTCGTGTTTTAGTTACCGAAATCGATCCAATTTGTGCACTTCAAGCTGCAATGGAAGGATTTGAAGTTGTTACCACAGAAGATGCACTTCACGAAGGAAATATCTATGTTACTACTACTGGAAACCTTGGTGTAATTACCATTGATCATATTTCAAAAATGAAAGACCAAGCTATTGTTTGTAACATTGGTCACTTCGATAATGAAATTCAAGTTGAAGAACTTGAAAATTTCCCAGGAATGAAGAAAATAAACATCAAACCACAAGTAGATAAATACTTGTTCCCCGATGGTCATGCAATTTTCTTATTGGCCGAAGGTCGTTTAGTAAACTTAGGTTGTGCAACTGGTCACCCATCATTTGTTATGAGTAACTCGTTTACAAACCAAACATTAGCACAAATCGATTTACACCAAAACGATTATCCAGTTGATGTATATCGTTTGCCAAAAAAATTAGACGAAGAAGTTGCTCGTTTACATTTAGAAAAAATTGGCGTTAAACTCACACGCTTAACTCCAGAACAAGCTGCTTATATTGGTGTTGATGTAAACGGTCCATACAAAGCAGATCATTACAGATACTAGTCAATAAAAAATAGATAGAAGAAAGCTGTTACGTAATTGTGACAGCTTTTTTTATTGTCAGTGCTAAAAAATCAATATAGATGAATTAGATTTCGTTGTACCTTTGGAAATAAAAAAAAATATGAAACTATCCATGATCAAACAAAAATTTTGGACACACAAAGGAATAATAATATATTGCAGAATATCAAACGGATAAAAAAACAGAAAAATAAAATACAATTTATTAACCACATAGAAACATAGAAATCAGGATAGAAAGAGGAGTTATTACATAGAAAAATAAATTTTTGCACAAAGATGGGAATCCATCTAATTTGCAAAGGATAAATCATAGATATTGATTTAGATGTCATTTATTAGTGGAAATTGGATTGTTGTTGCGATATTCAAGCACATTTGCTGGTCTATATGTATCTACTGCAATGCCCTTAGGGCATCTCAATCAATTTCGATTTTCCACCCAATAAAAAAAACTATGTCTCTATGTGGTTAAAAAAACACATTCAAATAAAAGCACAAGCAGATGAAAATAGAACATATAAAATTTCTAAAAGCAGGACAGTTTATTGCTACTGATGGCGAGGTTACAACAGGCGAATTATCCTATTTTTGTCCCGAAGAGGATGGAATTATTATAAATCACACCTATGTAGATCCAAAATATCGAGGACAAGGAGTTGGTGATTTATTGGTAGTTGAAGCCATTCGTTTTGCCCGAACCAATAACCTGAAAATTACACCACAATGCTCGTTTATTGCACATTATTTTGAAAAATTCACTGAAGATTCTGACTTATTAGTTTGAAAAATAAACTTTGTTTTTTAGTCAAAAAAAATAGAAAAATAAATTGGATATTGCTTAAGTTTTTACAACAATCCCATATCCAGCATTGCCTCTTCCGACATCATTTCGGTATCCCAAGGTGGATCGAAAGTTACATCAACATATACACTTTTAATTTCACGAATAGTCATCATCTCATCGCGTACCGTTGCGGGTAACGAGTCGGCTACTGGACAATTGGGTGCAGTGAGTGTCATTACAATTCGTACATTATTTTCGGTATCTTGATTTATTTCGTAAATAAATCCCAAATCCCAGATGTTTACTGGAATTTCGGGATCGTAAATGTATTTTAATCGAGCAATAATTTCTTGTTGAATTGGAGTTGGATTTTCTATCGTAATCATGGGCTATTGTTGTTTTAATTTATACACCATCGCATACATTTTCATCTGTTTTATCATC
>CAZKEK010000182.1:0-1850 GCA_964551805.1 uncultured Candidatus Peribacteria bacterium | reverse complement strand
ACCACCTACAAAACATATCGAAAAATCCATCCAGAGTATACAAAAGACAGCAAAAAAATCGCAGACAAATACGATGGAATAAACAGTGAAACATTATCACTTGGTGACAAATACAACACCTTATGCACACTCATAAAAAACGTTTATGAAGAAACACAAAACAACACCACTATCATCGGAGGAAAATACGAAAACAATAGTTTTTACAACAAATGTGAAAACCTCGTAGTCGATAGAGTCAGCAAAGAAAATTCTTATGTAAAATTACTGATGATAAAAAAATCCTCCCAACTTATGGATGAAGCAACAAAAGCATATACAAAAAAATACTTCGTAGAAGAAAAACTTATGGCATTACGAAATCTAATAGCTAAAGTCAAAGACACCTTCAAAACCATCGTCCAGCAAGCAGCCGCATCCAAATCTTGCAGCAAGTAAACAACGCTTTACCTTCCTTTATGTTCTCCCTTTTTTTTAAAGGGAGATGGCGAAGCCAGAGGGATTTAATACCTAAAGAATTTATATACAGCATTTTTACTCTTTATCGCTATTTCCAATGAAAAAAAACATTTTCTGACTATTCTTCACGTTCATCTTGGGAACCACAATCTTGCTTCCTACCTACGCACAATCTCAATCCAACGACTTTGAAATAATCCCCAAAGCTACAAGTCAGCAAACCGTAACCAACGCAGTAAATGATGTTGGATCAGAAGGTGGAAATGTACGAGACAACTACAACACCCAAGCCAAAAAGCTAAATAATGTTGGTGATCAAATGGCATCAGGAATTATGACACGAGACACACTTCTCGACTACGTTGTCTACCTCATAAAATTTCTTTCTCAGCTTGGAATACTCATTTGAGTACTTATGATTATCTACGCAGGATATCTCTATGCCAGTAGCATCTTCGATGCATCCAACATGTCCAAAGGAAAATCAGCAATCACTAACGCAGTAATTTGAGTATTGGTAGTAGCGTTTTCCTACGCAATCATGAAGTTATTGACCAGCGCTTTCTTGTCATAACCAGAACAAATAGCGATATCACAAAACCACCCAATTTGGTACAAAACACGCAATGCCGTATCGCCATTTGTACCATTATCGCTTCTATGACGACACTCTATGTCGCACAGAAGCTAGTTGTACAACATCTAGGTTTGTATCTTACCTTGAAATCAAAGTTTAGAATACTATGAACGGTTTTTGAGAGAAAATCAGCTCTTATGGAGCTATTTTAAATACTTACTTCAACAACATGACCAACAAAACAACAGCCATTATTACATGATGAACAGCAGGAATAGGATATTGAATAGCAGAAGCTTTTGCTCAAAAATGAATCAATTTAGTTTTATCATACTTTCATGATGAATGAAGAGCAGAAGAAGTTGAAAAAAAACTTTCTCAATATTGAATTGAAATTCGTATGATAAAAGCAAACAGCTGAAACAAAAACGATCTAGAAAATGTATTTGCAGAAGCACTGAAAGCATTTTGAAAAATAGACATTTTGGTCAACAATATTTGAACCACTTTCCCAGATGGTTATAATACAGATGAACGAGAGTCCACATTTCAGTATCATATGATGAGCACAGTCAATGCTACAAATTTATTTGAAAATCAAATATGAGAAAATAAGTGATGTATCATTAACATGTCATCTGTATTAGGCGTTGAGCCACTTCTGCAATATAAATGAGCAAGATTAGAAGCTTACTGCTGTATGAAATCAGCTATCAATATGTACACAAAGATAACAGCTAATAAGTTTTCGTGAAAAATTCGCGTAAACAGCATCGCTCCTTGAAATACTGAAACAGAATGATGGCAATGCGCT
>CAZKEK010000181.1:0-1883 GCA_964551805.1 uncultured Candidatus Peribacteria bacterium | reverse complement strand
AAAATTATTTCTGTAATTTTTGGTTGTGTTACAAAAATAGCTACATCAATATTTTTTTTTATTTCTGATAATGTTGGATAAACTTTTTCTCATAAAATTTCACTTTCGTTCGGGTTTATAGGTGTCACCTTATATCCTGATTCTAATAAATCTTTGAAAACTTTGTATCCATATTTTCTTTTGTCATTGGATGCACCAACAACGACATAATAATTTTTTTTATCAATCATATTTTTTAAGCTATATAAATTAAAATTTTGCTGGAAGATGTATATATGGTTTTATTCTCTACTTACAAGGTAAATAATAAAAATTAGGCTAATCCAGCCTAATCTTGTGTATATTGTTTTTTTTTGCTCATGTTTTTCGTTAGTTATTTATTTTGATAATAGTTTTTACTATTTTATTTTTTTTATATAACTTGTAAAAATCTACATTCGATTTTTCTTACTCCAAATTTTGGATTGTGAAATTTTACAATAGCAAGATTGTTCCATATTTCTAGTACATATCCTGTACCAAACAATTTGTGTCTTACAGTATCTCATTCATCTATTTGTGGTCATGCTGCAGGTCATGCTTCTCATCATAAATCAAATTTTTTTATTAGTTCGGCAGGCAATTCGTCTAAAAATCTACTTGGTGGATTCATTTTTGTTTGTCATCGTGTCATTCTACTATTTGCATAAGAAAGAAAGAGAACATCTTTTGCTCTTGTGATAGCCACGTACATAAGTCTGCGTTCTTCTTCCAAAAGTTTTGGTTCCATCATTGCATTTGACAAAGGAAAAATATTATCTTCGAGTCCTGCGATAAATACCACAGGAAATTCAAGTCCTTTGCTTGAGTGTACCGTCATCAATTTGACTGCATCAATATCTCCTTGTTCGTTTTCAGAAATATCTGAGAGTAATGCTACCTCTTCCAAAAATTGTCTGAGAGCATTTTCTCCTACTTCTATATATTTTTCTGCCATATTTATCAATTGTCCTATATTGTCATATTTTTCATCTGCTTGTGCTTCACCACCTTCTTCTTTTACCAAATAATCTCTATATTTTATTTTTTTTACTAATTTATCTATAATTTCTGATGGTTTGTGTTCGACCATAAATTCATTTATTTCTTTTACTACAGTCATAAATTCTTGAATTCATTTTTTTGCCATTGGCGTAATTTTTATTGAGGAATTTTCTTCTAGAGATTTTTCGAGAATAGCAGATAAGGATGTATCTTGTATGTTTGCTTGTTCTTCGAGTCCTTCTATCGTTGTTTTTCAGATTTTTCTGTTTGGAATGTTTAGTATTCTTTTGAGAGAAACATTATTTACTGGATTTACCAAATATCTAATGTACGAAACAACATCTTTGATTTCTTTTCTTTCAAAAAATT
This sequence comes from uncultured Candidatus Peribacteria bacterium, assembly GCA_964551805.1. Lineage (GTDB taxonomy): Bacteria > Patescibacteriota > Gracilibacteria > Absconditabacterales > Absconditicoccaceae > CAJBLF01. The sequence continues at coordinate 491 of CAZKEK010000181.1, read as the reverse complement.
TGAATGCTCCTCGTACTTTGTAAGGAATACCTTCTTGGATAAGTAATTGTTCAAAGGGTGAAGATTGTGCGTTTGTCCTATACAATATCGCTAGCGATCATCGACTTTTTATCTTGTTTCCGTCTTTCATCTTTTTGATAAGATCAACGATATTTGCTGCTTCATCCATCTCACTTCCATGAGAAAAAATAGTTATTTTATCGTCACCTGTTCTGTGTGGCACAATATTTTTTTCGTATTGATTGAGATTGTTTTTTATAATATGATTTCCTGCATTTACAATGTGTGGTTTTGAACGATAATTGATTTGAAGTTTAAACATTTGTATATCTGGTCGGTATTTTTTTACATTGAGAAAATTTTCCATGAGTGCTCATCTTCGCCCATAAATACTTTGAAAATCATCACCAATCAGCGTAACATTTCCCTGTTCACCAGAAAACATTTTAATGAGTTCAAATTGGATTCGGTTGGTATCTTGTGCCTCATCT
>CAZKEK010000180.1:0-1913 GCA_964551805.1 uncultured Candidatus Peribacteria bacterium | reverse complement strand
AGTTACAAAAAAGAAAAGAACAAGAAACTTTATATATATTTTGTACTTACAACTAACGGCCCATCGCTAAACGCAGCAAAGGCAGAGCCTTTGTAAAGCAACAATACCTTGGTTTTGTTGCGGTTAGCGATTTGTTAGCCTCAGTTTTTGATATTATTAAAAATATAAATGACACCTAAATTAAATGAAATTGAATGATATTTTTCATAATCATAACCATGACGACCTCCAAAGGATTTGTATAAAGTTGTTAAACTTGATTCATATTCTGGGATAAATTTGATTTTCCAATTTTTAATAATATTTACGCTAAAACCAAGAAATATCATACCATTGAGAGTAAAATCACTCTTTGAAATTATTCCATATTTATTATAAGATTCTTTCGGAAGCATTACATAATTTCCAGCCAACCCTCCACCAAATAGAAATGTTACCTTTTTTCCAATTAAGAAAGTTAGTTTCACTGGAACCTTTAGAAAATTCCACTCGTTTTCGTTTTGAAAAACAATTCCAGTTGTAAAAGAAAAGAATGACGCTTTTGGAGGATAAAAGTTAGATAATATGGAAATTTGAACACCATTAATAAATGGACCATTAGTTGGAACGACCATTGCGGAATATCCAATTAATCCTTCAACTCCAACTCGTTGAGAATAGGCATTTATTATTAATACAGAAGCTACTATCAGGATTATATAACGTTTCATATCAAAAATTGAGGCTAACGTCCGATCGCTAAACGCAGCAAAGGCAAAGCCTTTGCTAAGCGACATTGCGTTAGCTTTGTTGCGGTTAGCGATTTGTTAGTTGTAGGCACAAACTGTTTCACAAAGTCATTAATAATCGAGGTTTTCACAAGCAATTTGTGTTTTAAAAATTACTTTAAATGCCACACCCTGGTCAAGGGAATCCATGCAAGGTGAATGTTTAAGCAGGGAAGAATAATTGAGAAACTCATCTCTAAACACTCAAATTACTCACAAATTGCGCATTTCACAGAAAGATACCTTGAGCGTTTATCCTGATCGAATTCACAATGATTCGTTTCTGCGTATACCCAAATTTACAAAAAGAAAAGAACAAGAATAATTATTTATTTTTTGTGCTTACAACTAACGTCCGATCGCTAAACGCAGCAAAGGCAAAGCCTTTGATAGCAACATTGCGTTAGCATTGTTGCGATTAGCGATTTGTTAGGTATAGTTTTTATTTTTTCATCAAGATACTTTTATAATGATTATCATTAGAAGTTACGATCATAATTAAGTACAATCCGATGGGCAGAGATTCTAAATTTAATTTTTTTTCTATCCGTTCCGTTAGAATTTCCTCACCAATCAAATTATACAGATGAACAGTTTCAATTAATTCATTGCTAGGTACATTTATATTTATAATCGAATTTGTAGGGTTCGGATATATATTAAAATAGTTTTTATTATTTGCTATTTCTATTCCTACTGGTATCAATGTAAATCGTCGGCATGGATAGGTAGTGTCGAAGCTGTTACTTGATTGAGTGTAAACAACCATTGTATAATTAATGGTCAATGTATCTCCATTAAAAATACCCTTTCCTGAATATTGAATGCCATCGCCGTTATACATCGAAAACCATTTAGGAGTAACGTGAACAGAATCGTATGTACATTCCATTTTTACTTGAATATAATCATTTGTAACCCAATCTGGCCAATTCCAAAAATTGTAATGAGTGAATGAAATTGAATCATTAACAACAATCCAGCTTGTATATGGCGAAATTGGGGGATTACAGTTGGATGAAGAATAATTCCCTTCATGTCCAAAAGCACACTGTGCTTGCACATTATTTATAAAAACACTCAGCAATAAAAAAAAACATGTTGTTTTCATTTTGGTTTCAAAATAAAAGTTATACCTAACGGCTG
>CAZKEK010000179.1:0-1940 GCA_964551805.1 uncultured Candidatus Peribacteria bacterium | reverse complement strand
CTTCGGTAAATGGAAAAACACTTACGGGAATAAATAAAAGTACTATAGGATACATCAATATCTCTATTATCGGAGAAGAAACAGAAAACCTTTTGAAAAAAACGCTGAGCGAATTCAAAAATCAGAAAATAAAAGGTATTATATTGGATCTTAGAGGTAATGGATGATGATTTTTGCCTGTTGCTGTAGAGGTTGCTTCTCATTTCATCCCCAAAGGGAAACTTGTAGTAAGTACAAAATATACTACCTTTGAAGATGAAAAATTGGTATCAAAAGGATATACTGACTTCCAAAATTTGCCTATGGTGGTGTTGGTCGATGGATTGACTGCTTCTGCATGAGAAATTATTGCTTTGGCGCTCCAAGAACAAATTGGTGCAAAACTTGTAGGAAACAAAACATTTGGAAAATGATCTATCCAAACCATGGATGAATTTGATGACTGAGCATCACTCAAATATACTGTAGGAAAACGATATACGCCCAATGGTGAAAATATAGATATCACTTGAGCTGCTCCGGATTTTTTGATAGATTTTGATGCTAAAAAATATCTCAGTACAACTACTGATACTCAGCTTGAAAAAGCTAGACAAGTACTCAATACCCTCATCAAAAAATAATTTACTCGCTAACACCCATAAACACATGACCGTAACTATAATCCTACAAAAACCAGACGGTACGCTTATTGCCCGTTTTCCTGGTGAAGACCACAAAAGCTTAGCTCAAATTGCTAAAGATGCTGGAGTAAATTTTCCTACTTCTTGTGGGATAGGTATGTGTGGTATTTGTAGTTGCAAAATAGTTTCCGGACATGAATACGTACAAATAGACAAAATCTCGCTTCCTATGAAATCTTTGGAAAGAGATACTGCAGGCAACTTTACTGAATTTTTTGCTTGTGTTGGTGGTATCACTACCGAAGCACTCAAAGATTCAGTCAACCATACAATTGTACTCGAAAAAAACATGTAATCATATTTTAGATTATTAGGTATTCTCGTGATAGAGTTTGATACAACACAGATAAAAAAACTCAAAGAACAAGACCAAAACGCATTCAATCAGTTTTATCTCCAAACGGTTGATATGTTTTTTCGTTATATCAATGCAAATTATTTTGTAGCAAAACAAGACGCGGAAGATATTATTTCAGATTTTTATGTTAAGTTTTGGGAATGAGTAAAATCATACAAAGAAGATCAGTCCTTTACGTGATATTTCCGAACAATATTCAAAAATACCCTCAAAGATTTTTTTAAAAAGAATTCTGACACCCCTTTCACGGATTTGCAGTTTAATGACGAATGAGAACTTTTTGAAGATACGCTTATAGATGACGTTGATATTACCAATCTCTTGGAAAATACATTCAAGTTTGATCAAATACAAGAAGCTATGAAACAGCTTGATGATATTAGCAAAGAAATAATTTACTTCAAATTTATAGAAGAAAAAACCAACGAAGAAATTTCTCTCATTACTTGATCGTCCAACGATATGATTAGACAAAGACTTTCTAGAGCTATCAAACAATTAAAACACTTTCTTGGAAAAACTAGCTAACAATGGTAGACTATTTTTTTCTGAGGAGCTATTTTCTTTAGCTCGTATAATCTATATTTTCTAGGTTTTCGTCTAGATATATCTATTTTGTTAGATATATTTAATTTAAATGTCAACCGTAAATATCTAGATGATACCACAAAAACGTCTTGTAATTGGCTTCAGAAGCTACAAGTACATTTTATCAAAAGAATGTTATTTTACTATAAAAATCTCTTGAAATACGGTTACTGTATGCTAATATCATTGATGTACACAGTACTTTTTATTTAGTAATTATTTGTACAAATGACAAAAACAGCTCTTATTGCTAGCCTAGCAGAACAATTAGGTGTTTCTAAAAAATTAGCTTCTGAATTAGTAAACTCTTT
>CAZKEK010000178.1:0-1979 GCA_964551805.1 uncultured Candidatus Peribacteria bacterium | reverse complement strand
GTCGCTTTTATTTACTCCATGAGTAATTACATGGTTCAATAAGTCGAGATATTGTTGCATTATGATTGTGATTTGAGACCAAAAATAATGCTTTTTTCGAGATGATTAAAAAATACTTTACGATTTTGACACCAAAGGTTACAAAAAATGTCAATAATATTTTTTTGTTCTGTATTATAATATTGTGGGTACTATAATGTAACAAATTATACGGCTTTGCGGCTCTTTGTATACTTAATGACACTTTGTGTTTCGGCAAAAAACCTAAAGTTATTTCACAAAGAAACTCAAAGGTACACAAAGAAAATTGGAATATATTTTGAGATTATATTACTTTGCGGCTCTTTGTGTAATCTTAGTGGTGCTTTGTGTTACAGCAAAAACGAAAAGCTATTACGCAAAGGTACGCTGAGATAACGCGAAGTTACGCAAAAAAAAACACGCTACGAAACTTTGTAACTCTGCGAATCAGTTCGATAAACTCGTTTCGACTGGTTCAACGCAATACCCTTTTAGAAAAAATTACTTGCTTTTTCCCGAACTGTTCAGTAAAACTAGATAGTTAGTAACAAATGCATCAGGATATTTTTGAGCCAATTTCTTTTTTATTTCTAAGGCTTTTGAGTTTTCGATGTTTTTACCACAAACTACACGATATAAAACCACATCATTTCGCATAATCTCTTGAACACAAGTCCATTCGTTGGTCAGTTCTTTTACGGCTTTTACAGCTTTATCAGCATTTGATTGACTTCCATAGCAACCCACTTGCACACACCATCCAGACAAACTATCGGCATCTGAGCATGCAATTTTAGTCTTTTTGACGATAGGTTTTGCTGGAATTTTCTCTTGTTTTTGAGTTGTTTCTGAAGGTTTTTTTACTTTTTTTTCAGTATTTACAGCAACGAAGGTTTTTGTTTTGGAACTATCTTTTTCAACGGCTTTGGAATGGTTGGTTTTATCCTCTTTTTTATGATTTAAGTCTTTTGGAATTTTAGCCTGTACCAAAGGTTGAGGTTTATTTGTCTTTGAAATCAATGTTGAATCTACAGTTTGATTCTTTTTTGTTTCTGTTGGTTTTGCTTTTGAAGATTTGTTTGTGGATTTTCTATTTTTTTCAGAATTGCTACTTGCAGATGCAATTATAGGTTCTGTAGCTATAGAATCTTTTTTTGCTCCCCATTTTAATATTTCCATTTTAACGCTCACCACGCCTGATTTAACAAACCCCAGAACTACGGCCGCTTGCTTAGATAAATCAATATGGCGACCTTTTACAAAAGGTCCTCGGTCGTTAATTCTAACCACTACCGAGTTGTTATTTGCCAAATTTGTTACGCGTACTTTTGTGTTGAAAGGCCAATATGGATGTGCAGCGGTTAGCAGTTTGTGCGAAAATATTTCGCCGTTAGCAGTTCTTCTACCATTAAAATTTTCATCGTAATAGGAAGCCTTTCCAAAGAAGACATCTTGTTTTTTTTCCTCTTTTTTTGTTTGTGCTGTTAAAAATAATGGAAAAAAGAGTAGGACAAATAGAAAAAAATATTTTTCTTTGTCGAAAAAATGAATCAAATTGATGAAAAATGTATTAACTTTGAAAAACATCAAATAAAAGAATTTAAAAAATCATTATATAACAAATAATTAATACGAAATTTTACTTATAAAAGTTACAAATATTAAGAATATAAAAAATGGAAGAAAAATCAATTAAAGGAACAAAGACAGAAAAAAATTTATTAAAAGCCTTTGCTGGCGAATCACAAGCTAAAAATAGATATACTTTTTTTGCTAAAAAAGCCAAAGATGAAGGGTACGAACAAATTGCTGCACTTTTTGCAGAAACAGCGCTACAAGAAGAGCAACATGCTAAAATATTTTTCAAGTTTTTAGAAGGTGGCCCCGTTGAAATCACCGCTACATATCCAGCTGGTGTGATTGGAACAACGGTACAAAATTTACATGATGCTGCCGAA
>CAZKEK010000177.1:0-1980 GCA_964551805.1 uncultured Candidatus Peribacteria bacterium | reverse complement strand
TGCATGTCTAGATTATGTAAACACAACAGAAGTAAATATTATCACCTACGAAGATCCAGTAGAAAACAAAATGGCAGGACTCAATCAAGCACAAATCAGATCTGATATTGGGTTTAGTTTTGCCAATGGATTAAGAGGATGATTAAGACAAGATCCAGATATTATGATGGTAGGAGAAATACGTGATAAGGAAACGCTTGATATGGCAATGGAATCAGCCATGACAGGTCACTTAGTGTTTTCCACCGTACATACCAATTCATCTGCAGAAACAATTACGAGAGTATATAATCTCTGAGCAAAACCATATATGCTCGTAGGAACATTCAACCTCGTAATGGCAGAAAGACTTATCAGAAGAGTATGTGATCATTGCAAAATCCAAACATCAGTAAAAGATGATCCAAAATACAAATATGCAAAAGAAAGTTTTAGAAATTTTGAAAAAGAAGCACTCAAAAAAGAAATCATCAGCAGAGGAATAAACCAACAACAACGAAACGATTTTATCAACAATTGATTGATTTCTATAGGAAGTGGAAAAGATCCTACAACAGGAGAAAAATGTCCAATATGTGGAGGAACATGATACAAAGGCAGAGTTGGTCTTTTTGAAATGATGGATTATACCGATGAAATCAAAAGCATGCTTTTGGAAGGTAAATCTGCATTCGATGTAGAGCATATTGCACTTCAAAGAGGAATGATTAATTTGGAAAGAGATGGAGTCTTCAAAATAATCAAAGGTATGACAACACTCGAAGAAGTATATAGATACGTAAAAGCAAAATTTGACAAATAACTTTATATCAATAAGTCGTCATGGAAGTAGGTAAGTTATGATTCTTTGAAAAATTTATCATCAAGAAGTTCTTTGCGCCAAAGCTCAAGCAAAAAACAAATTTTTTTAGATTATTGGCATTAGCACAAAGATCATGATTATGAATAAGAGACGCATTATTTTCTATAAAAAATTCTGAAAAAAATAGAGGACTGATTATCATTATCGAAGATTTGATTGGACAACTTACGCAATGATCCACCCTTTCACAAGCGATGGAAAACCACGAATATTTTTTCCAAGAAGAAGAAGTCGCACTAGTAAAATCAGCAGAAAACATGGGAAATTTACCAGAAATCTTAGATGAAATAGCCAAAGAATTGGAAAACTCAGAAAGAATCAACGCAAAAATAAAAAAAGCAATGACCTATCCAGCAGTATTAATCGTTTTTGCAATAATAGCAGTCACTATATTACTTATCTATGTAATACCTACTATTGTAAGTATGTTTCCCAATCAAGAAAGCTTACCAAGTTTGACAAAATTTATGATGTCAGCATCTAGTTTTTTGCAAAGAACACGATATATCATAGGATTGATTGCAATAGCAATAGTATTGGCATATAGATTTTTGTATACATATGCACTACCATTCAAAATTTTCATAGACAAACTTATGGTAACTATACCAGCGATTTCATGAGTAGTAAAAACCTATTACATGTATAGATTTTCCAAATTACTTAGCCAACTCTATAGTGCATGAGTAAGTCCAATTCTCTCATTGAAACTTATGGAAAATATCTTTACCAATTTTTTCTACAGAAAAAAAGTTATAGAAATTAGAGAAAACTTAAATGCTGGATTTTCCTTCGCAGAATCAATGGAATGATCATCATTGTTTGATCCTATTTTGGTACAGATTATTCACGTAGGTGAAGACACAGGAAATATAACTGAAGTATTAGAAAAAATGGCAGATTTTTATCACGATATGTTACAAAACAAAATAGATATTTTGATGAGTCTTATAGAACCATTACTTATGGCAGGAATTGCAGTAATTATATGAGTAATCGTATGATCTATTTTCTTACCAATGGCAGATTTGGTCAATGTAATAAAATAATTTTTATTTATAGCACATACTATGAAAAAAGTAATAGCAATAATAACTATAGGTATAAGTATTTTTCTC
>CAZKEK010000176.1:0-1982 GCA_964551805.1 uncultured Candidatus Peribacteria bacterium | reverse complement strand
CACAGACCAATAATTCTATCGGAAACTTCTCATTATTCTCTTGTTTTATACCATTTACACTAAAAGTCATCACAAAAATGATAGGTAAAAAGCCATAACTAGCGCTAAGTTTATGCTTTTATATTGAAATATCAAAAAAAATCAATATATATGTGAGACGCAATGAAAGGTCGAATGTAATGAAAACCTTTTATGATGTCGAACTTATGCCGATAGTTATCGGCGAGAAAGTCCGAAAAAAAAATAACCAATTTGTAGTTTATTGTATATTTAGTTTTAAAATAAAAAAATATATCCATTATGTGTATCACTGTAGGGACGTACCAATCGTGTCCTTTTTTCTTCTAGTATTTGACTGTATATTTTAGTTTTTTTTATATTCACTCATGAAAAAACTTATCTGGATTCCTCTTGTGCTTATACTTCTCGTATGAGCTGGATTTCTTTATGTAGTAAAAAATCCCGACACACCAATCTCACAAAAAATCTTGAGCACTATCGGAATCGATATGACCAGCAATGGTAAACAAAAAGCTATAGATCCTAATTGTACTAGCTATTTTGATGGATGTAATACCTGTATGGTTTCTGGTGGAATCATCGGTGGATGTACAAAAATGTATTGTGAAACCCCAAGCGAACCAAAATGTCTTGAATATGTAAATACTGGTATAGACCTTACCAACTGTGTAAGTTATTTCGATGGATGTAACAATTGTAGTGTAAAAGACGGAAAAGTAGATGCGTGTACACTCATGTATTGCGAAACTCCTAGCCAACCAAAATGTAATGAGTATGCGAGCGGAACAGCGAATAACGGAAATGTCGGATTAGCAAATCCAGCTTCTACAAATTGTGTAAACCATGGATGATCACTCAATATCGTTAGCTTATCAGATGGTGGACAAGTAGGAATGTGTACATTGAAAAACTGAACCGTGTGTGAAGAACGAGCATATATGAGAGGAGAATGTGGATCAACTAACAACGAACAATGAACAACTAACAATAATTGAACAGTATGTACAGAAGAAGCTAAACTATGTCCCGATGGAAGTTCTGTGAGTAGAACCTGACCAAAATGTGAATTTGCTCCATGCCCAAGTGAAGAACCAACTGCTTGTACTATGGAATACGCTCCCGTATGTGCAAGCGTAGCTGTCCAATGTATCAAAGCACCATGTCCACCAATCAATGAAACATTTGGAAATAGATGCATGATGAATGCAAATAAATTAGCGAAGTTTTTGTACAACGGAGAATGCACTAAATAACTAATAGTGAAAAACTAATACCTAAAAGTGTAGGATTTGTACTCATTATCTATTGTGAATTACAATAGTTCATAAGGAGACACATACCAACACTATTCACTTTTCATTATTCACTCTTCACTAAAATTTTACCACGTAAAATTTTCAAATATGGAACAGATTATCTGAAATTCATTCCTCGACAAATACTTCGACGAACATACGATGTCGCTTCATATCAAAGAAGGCCGCCCTATCTTGAGAAAGAAGTGAACGCCAGGGAATTGGAAACCAGTCATAGATACCAAGAGTATGTCCAAAGATGAAATGAAAACATTCATCGATAAAATCTATGCAGAGATAGAAAGCAGAGATGATGGATTTATGGAGATTGATAGAAAATTATCTAAAGTCTTACAGCTCGGCCCGTTTAGAATAGTGATTGTTTATCCTCCACTTTCTGACGGATTGGAAATGACTATTGTGAAACCTATCAAGAAATTAATTATGGATGATTATAAGCTCGATAAGGATGTCTTTGAATTATTGAGAAATCAAGCTAAAGGAATTTTGATTTCCTGATCACCAGGTAGTGGAAAAACGACCTTTGCTCAGGCACTTATCGATGTCTATCACCAAGACAATCATATTATCAAAACACTAGAATCGCCTCGTGATTTACTCGTGTCTGATGATATCGTACAATATAGTTTCACCTATGGAACCCAT
>CAZKEK010000175.1:0-2011 GCA_964551805.1 uncultured Candidatus Peribacteria bacterium | reverse complement strand
TGCAGACGGAAATTGAGACTTTTCTGAAAGTTACGAATGATGAGGAGCGGGTGAGTGTAGTGATGGCGAGTTGGGAGGGGTAGGAAGTATAACATAACCTTTGATTTTGTATCTATGTAAGTGACGAAAAACCTTCGCAAAATGCTTTCTCATAAATTGCTAAAGCAACTTTTGCTTGTTTTGGAGACAATCGAATTTTACGATTGATCAACGCACCGATATTATAAGCTAACTTCCTATCAAAAGCTGTAAGCTTTTGATTTTCTTTCGCCCATTTCGCGATTTGGAACCAGATATCACTCTTTATCCCAGAGGCTTTTTCGATATTTTCTAATTCGATGGAAGAATATTGTCCGATAATGGTACCATTAATTAAATCTTCATTTGTGATGAGTTGTGGTTCAATTGCTGTAACATCAATAAATTTATCTCTTAAGGTAATCCAACATTCTTGTTTTTTATACCAATCAGTAACATTCATTCCTGCCTTTATCGGAGTTGTAATATGTTGAAGAACAACTCCAATCATCCGTTGAATAATATCAATTAATTCATTTGAAACAGATTGATTTCCCCAAATAGAATCAAGGTTTATTTTCTTGTTCGTTTTGTATGACAACCATGAAATGACATATGGAACGACATTTGCTTTATAGCTGCCTAGCTTTAATTCATTAAATATTTTATTTACCTCACTAAATATGATTGCTTTACCAATTAGACAATGATAATAATTCGAATTGATTTCTGTATTACTCAAGTTGTAATTTTTTTCAAAAGAAATGAAATTCTTTTCTCCTCCAAGGCATGCGTCATATGGCTGCTGAAACCAACTCATCTCAAATTTTGCCACGTCAGTTTTATTGAATTTATTTTTTTTCGGATACTCGATATCGAACCTTTCTTTTTCTTTTGGCGAAATTAATCTGGACCTTTCATCAAGATATTGACCTCTGATTCTTTCATAATACCACTTAGCAACTGATTTGTTTCCAGAGGAAACAGGTATCCACTCAGATCGTGAATAATTTTCTATTGAAGTATGAAACTTTGAATTTGAACTAAAATCAGAAGGTTTTATTGCTGTTTGACTATTTGCGAACTTTGAAATTTTGGATACTAAATCCAAGTCAACAGCATCTTTACTTATTACAGAAATCTTCATTTGAACAAAAACCTTACTCAAATCTATATCTTTTTCACCTGATGTATAGTAGATTGAGGCAGTGGTTTGACCTCCATTTACAATTTGGAGATTTTCTATTTTGCTGATATATTGGCTTCCATCTTCAAAATTAACCTCTACTTTATCAGCAGTGGTAGAGATCCCATTATTGTATGCCAAAAAAAGGTCCGGTGTATATCTGATTGTGTCTCTAATACCACTGTTAACTTTCGCCTTAAATTGCAAAAAAGTTCTGACATTTTTTTCTAATAATCCTTGTTTGTAGTTGCCATACATATCAGCAAGAATTATTGCAGGCAATATAGTTATATACTCTTTAACATTATTGCTTATATCATCCATTTGCAGGCACTTGAGACGGTATTTATATTCTTTTTCAAAATCTATTTTAATTATTTGTTTTCCTGCACGGATCAAATATTGTTGATAAATTCTTTCAATATCCCACAATTCATGATGCCAAAATAAATCATCTTTACTATAATCAAAAGGAGCAATATTGGATGAACTCAGTCCATTGGTTAAAACAAAAACTCGTATATTTTTTATTGTATTTTTTGAATCATTAATGATTTCAATTAATTCAGATATTGAATCATTAATATTATGAATCTTGTTTTCATGATCTCCGGTTTTGATTAAATAATATAGGTTTTTGACTTTTTCAAAGGATGAATTTATTTCACTATCTATAACTTTTTGAATTTTACTTCCATTCCTCGTAATAGTCAGAAACAAGTCAAGAGATTCATTTTCGTCGCTATAATCATAGGCGTTAATTTTAATATTTCGTAATTTTATAGAGCATATTTCCGGCTCCAGCAC
>CAZKEK010000174.1:0-2016 GCA_964551805.1 uncultured Candidatus Peribacteria bacterium | reverse complement strand
TACGCTTTGGCTAAGTTTTTTAATTTCTAAAGCAATCAAGAATTCGTCTAGTTCTCCAATAGGTAAGGAACTAGACATCTGCTTTAAAGCGTAAAAAAATGCCTGAAGCTCATGATGCTGTAGTTTGATTTTTGTTTTCATATTTATATTTTGTATGGTATTAAATCCATCCAGTGCGTTGGTATTTGATTTTTTGCTTCAAAATCTGTAAATGTTTTATCATCTTCTTCGCTATTTCTTGTGTGGTACTCATCGTGATAATTACACCAATATGCTGAAATAAATCCACCAATACCATCTAAAAAGCCTACTCTTATACCCTTTGTGTTATAGTCTTCGTTTTTCCATTTTTCATTGAATAATAAAACTTCAACACCTTCATTTGGTAGCTTCTCAGTAATTGGAGTCCATGCTACAGTTACCGACATTATTATTTTTTTTTCTGCCATTTTTTTGTCTCCTTTTTATTGATTTATTAAAACAAGAATAGGGGGTTTCTATGCTTACCATGAAATTGTTATACTCCAAATGTTTTCTGATTCATAACGTTCAGTTATCCGCACATTTAAATCAGAATAACGCCTAAACCATCTAAAAGCAACTATATATTCAGCCCAATACGCACGGTTTGTATAAATATCAGAATGAATACTACTTTCACCGTGTTTTGCAAAACGTTTCAATCGTTTTTTTATCTTATTTATTACTTTGATAATATCTTTTCTACGTTTTTTTGAGTTACGATATTTCGCTTTTTTTTGTAGATTTTGCTTTATTTTATACATTTTTTATCTCCTTTTTTAATTTATAAATACAGTTCCCAATCAATTAAACCTGTGTAAACTATTTGAATATCTAAGGTATCTTCTGTTCTTTTTGTTTCCATTTTTGTGGAATTTTATTATAATCTTTCTAATGGACGCCAGTGTGTGATATCATTTAGCTCAAAATCTCTTTCATCATACCATGAATTGAAACTACTACCATCCATGAATCCTGAATAAAGATGAGCCTTATGCCATTCACCAGTGGAATCTTTTGCAATAACAAAATCACTTTTGAGTCCATCCCAATGACCACTTTTATATGTTAGTGGAAATTCTTCTATAATTGGAATCCATCTTTGAACTTCGTTAGCTCCAAAATATGCCCAATCAATATAGTTTGAATCTCTAATTTGTTTGTGTTTTGGCATGCTTTGTTGATTCATGTATTTTTCAATTGCCAATTCTTCTATTTTTTTCATATTAAAATCGTTTTCCGTTAGCAAAATCAGTAATTTTTATCGCTTTAATACCAAGTTTTTTAGCCTCTTTGTATTCCAAATTTGCGCCATCGCTAAATTGCCAGTCGGGCAACATTAGTAAGCCGTTACAGTTTCGCAACTCCTTTATGCAAATACTCATTGCGTCCTCCCAATTAGAGTCTGCAGGAACTATTTCCATCGGGTTTATAACTTTGTACCCCCATGATTCTAAAATGAGCTGCGTAGTTGAAAATTTGGCTAAGCATTTGGTTCTGTCGAGACCTGTTACTTTGCCACAGATGTATATTGTTAATTGTTCCATAACTGTGCATTTAAATAGGTTTCAGCGTATTTTTTACGAGTGCCAAATGGCATTTTGGCAAAGTATTTAGTTATGTGAATGTAAGCAGCTGCTTGTTCCTGTGAGTTCATTTTGTCCCATGCTCTTTTGGTTCTAATTTTAGAGGAGCATTCTTTCTCATCATATTTGTTCCAAAACATATCGAATGTTACGCAAAATGGAACCTCTGTAATGGTTAAATCCTTTGTTTTGGTAACAAGTTGGTTGAGTTCTACAAGGTCTCGAGGTAGATTTTTAAGTAACCAAATGTGAGTTTTTTCGGTTATTTCAGCCTGTGTCATGTCGAATTTTGCAAGTAATATATCTTCTCTGAATATATACTCAACGAACCCAGCGAATTTATCTGAAGTAAGATGATATCGTTTCATAATTACCATCCAATCCTTTTAGATATTTCAGGAGTGAAGCC
>CAZKEK010000173.1:0-2020 GCA_964551805.1 uncultured Candidatus Peribacteria bacterium | reverse complement strand
AGCTTTTACGGCAAAAATCAACATTTTCCAAGAAAACCTTGGTAATGAATCATTTAAAATGACTCCTACGATCAATCATGTAGAAAAAATCATGAGAATCTATGGAATTTATTTTAAAGTGGAAAAAGCAAGAAAAAACACCAACTTTCCAAAACATTTATGTAAATATGCTGCAAAATATGGTGATTTGCTGGCTATAGAAGTTGATCCTGGAAAAATCGACACAATAATCAAACAAAACATTGAGACTCTTTTGACTATCAGTAACGGTAGTCAGCCTGTTCTCTTTGTAAAAACAAAAGAAACAGGTCTTATGAATTACAGATAATTTAAGAAGAGTCGGTTTATCCGGCTCTTTTTTTTATTGACTTTTTTGGAATAATCTATACAAGTATCGGTAGAGACACTATTCATTTTTAGTTGTTCATTGTTAGTTGATTTACATGGCGTTTACTCCAGCAATTATCCAATATCTTGATATCAAGAAACAACACGAAGATTGTATCTTATTTTTTCGTATGGGTGATTTTTATGAAACGTTTTTTGAGGATGCAAAAATATGTAGCAAGGTGCTCGATATTGTCCTCACCAGCAAGAATAAAAATTCAGAAAATTCTGTACCTATGGCAGGTATCCCTTATCATAGTGCAGACAAATATATTACGAAACTTATCAATAATGGCTATAAAGTTGCGATTGCTGAGCAGACAAGTGAGCCTATTCCTGGCAAAATAGTGGAAAGAGAAGTTGTTAGTATTATTACTCCCGGGACCTATATTCAGGAGACAAAAAAAGACTATACCTACACTATGGCAATTGCGTTTTTGCCGTATATGAATGGAAATTCTTATCACCTTACCTGGGGAGATTTTAGTATCGGTGAATATCGAACAAAAAGCTTTGCTGATATCGAAGAGATGCAAAAATTTATTGTAGCTATTAGACCCGTAGAGATTGTTTTTGATGTTGATTTTCCTGAAAAAGAAATGATTTCTATCCCCACCAAACAAGCAACTGCTTGCCTTATTTCTGTCCGAGACGTCCCTCCCAATCCTGATACATTTATCTTGGCTATGACCGGTGTCCAACAACTTGCTAGCTATGGAAAAGCACTTGAAGATGGAAAACTTCCTACATTAGCACTTCTTTTTTCCTATCTCAATCACACCCAAAAACATGCACTGACCAATATCACGAAAATCTCCTTTCATTCTCAAGATACCTATCTTCTTTTGGATGAGGTCACGATAAAAAATTTGGAACTCTTGTATTCTAGCTATGAAGGTAGTGAAAAATATAGTGTATATCATATTTTAAATACGACAAAGACTGCTGGTGGAAGCAGACTTCTCCGTCATGTTTTGACGAACCCTATCAAAGATCGTGAACAATTACAACGAAGATTGAACACCATCGCACGTTATTTCGACCAACAAGAATTTAGCAAAAATATCTATGAACTCCTTACTCATGTTCGTGATATTCCCAAATTGGTTACTACTGTACTCTACAAAAAAATAGTACCCAATACCTTTATCAAACTTAGATCTACACTACGTATATTTTTTGATAATATTTTTTTGTTGCAAGAATTGACTACTTTATGATTGTCTGAAACGAGCTATAGCTATGTGCAACATCTCTATAATTATCTCGAACAACTTCTAAAAAATGACGAAGAATATCATGACGATATGGATTTTATTCGCGATGGATACAATCAAGACATAGATGAACTCAGAAAAATAGCCTATCATAGCGATGATCTTCTTCTCCAATATCAGCAAGAATTGGCAAATATCGCTTGAATTCCCAATGTAAAAGTAAAATACGTACTCAATCAATGATATTTTTTGGAAGTAACCAACAAAGACGTTTCAATTTTTGAGGAAAAACTCTCAAAAATTAATGCAGAATTTAGAATGCAAAATTCAGAAAAAAATGTAGAAGGAAAGTTTGATGTTGTCCGTAGAAATACCTTGAAATGAGGTCAGAGATATTCTTCTCCTTATTTAGAAAA
>CAZKEK010000172.1:0-2022 GCA_964551805.1 uncultured Candidatus Peribacteria bacterium | reverse complement strand
ATAAAGCTTGAAATGACAAAGCTTATGTGTATTCATATTGTATTGAAGCAGAAGCAGAAACCTTAGAGTTGATCAAGAAAACTGTTTTGTATAACAAAGCAATCAAAAGGTATTTCATTTTCAAAATGGAAAAAAATGAAGAGTTTGTTTCGTTCGCAAAAATAAATAACGAACTTACTGCCATTATTGAAGCATGGGATCCAAAAAAACTTGGACAAAAAGTAGTATTTTTCTCTGACAAAAAGAATGAAAAATATATCAATCGAAAATCAATAGTTATGTTAAAAAAATATGTTACAAGATTTGGTAATATCAAACCAAGAGAATACACACACACTTCTGTGTCTACACAAAAAAAATTAAAAACAATTATTCTTAGAGCGAGAGAGTTAGGATTTATAGAATACAAAAAAAACTAATATATATGGATGTTTCCATACCCAATGTTTAGCATTTAACATTATACTACGATGGCTAGTAAATTAAGAAGAGTGAGAAAATATTCTCGAACAAAAAGAATAGGTAAACATGGATTTAGAGAAAGAATGAGAACAGCAGGAGGAAGAGCCTTGCTGAGCAGAAGAAGAGCAAAGGGAAGAAAACAATTGACCGTTCAAAGATCGTAAAGTCGATTTTTGAATTTTTTTGTTTTTAGATAAAGAAAATTTTGACTATATTGCGTGCATAGACCATATTCATTGTTTATTTTCTTATCACAGATAACCTTATGAAATCAAAAAAAACTTCTCAACCAAAAAAAGAAACAAAAAAGACAACACCCGTAGCAGCAAAAAAAATCATTACCCCAACTAAAGTGACAAAAAAAGCAGCGCCAGCACCAGAAAAAAAAGCGGCTGTAGTTCACAAACTAAATATACATTCTACCAAACCGATAAAAGCAAGTGAAAAAGCAGTACAAGTTCCTGAACTATTCAAAGATTTCTATAGAGAATGAGATAGAATTTTTTTGCGTACTCCAAGAAAATTTGCTGGATTTCCCGATTTGCTTGATCTCCAAAAAAAAGGATATGAAAATTTCATCAAAAAATACGTAAACAAAATTTTTGATAATATCAATCCAATCCGAGATATCGCGGGAGAAAAAATGTATGTTGAAATCGATGATATAAAAATTTCTGATCCTATCGACGATTCCAAAACTTGCAAAAAGAAAGAATTGACGTATGGAGGTATCATAACAGGTAAGGTAAAACTCAATGAAATACATGATGATGGAAAGAAAAAAACAGAAAAAACATTGTTTAGCAAACGTGCAAACATAGGTATAATGCCTATTATGACGCCATCAGCTTCATATATTGTCAACGGGGTAGAAAGAGTAATTATTTCACAAATCATAAGATCATATGGTATCTTTTTTGCAAAAAAAGAGTTTAGATATTCTTTCAAAGTGATCCCTGAAAATGGACCATGGTTGGAAGTACAAACAGAAAAATCTGGAGTAGTCGTTGCGAGAATCAACAAATCTAGAAAGTTTCCTATTACGACATTATTGAGAATCTTCGGATTGGAAACAGAAGAAAGTATGAGAGATCTTTTCAAAGATTGTTTTGAAGAAGAAGATTTCAATTATTTTGAAACAACACTCAAAAAAGATACAACAACTGATGCATTATCAGCAGCAGAATTTGTCTACAACAAGGTAAGACCAGGGGAGTTGATCGATCCTGAAAGTGCATTAAATTATATCAAAAACCAATTCTTGTCACCAGAAAGAATCTATATGGGAAGAATTGCAAGAAGAAAAATTAACGCAAAATTAGGAATCAAAAAACCTTTGGATGGTGATATTGCCAATGTATTTGACGGTGAAGATTTAGTAGCTGCACTCAAATATCTTTTCAATATTTCAAACTTCAAAAAAGGATATTACACAGATGATTCTGATCACCTTTCCAATAAACGTATCAGATCTATGGGAGAGATTCTTTACGCACATCTCCAACCCGTGATGAGAAAATTTGTAAAGAGTATCAAAGGAAAACTCAGTATCTTAAATCT
>CAZKEK010000171.1:0-2034 GCA_964551805.1 uncultured Candidatus Peribacteria bacterium | reverse complement strand
CTCCCTCTTTCTTTTAAATTAATCTTTATAAATAAAATTTAAAGCTATGATTGAATTTCTACCCTTCTAGAAGCGGTCGATTTTTTGGTTTTTAAGGCTAAAAATGCCACTTTGTTGCAATCCTGTTTCATTTCGGTTTTAAAAGCCTATTCATGAGGGTTTAAGAAGAAATATGTTATTTAGAAATAAATAGTCTAATTTTCTATTAAATAGTCTTTATTACTCCATACAAATTTTCTATTTTTATTGCCATTTATATTGTTTTTTATGCAAAAGTTTTTCTCCTCTTCAAAGAACTTGTCTGTGTTCGAATATATTTGAAAAAAACAATTATTTAATTGCAAGTTATTTACATAAACTATTCCTTCCTCATTAAAATCAAGAACATTGCAGTTTGACATTGGTTGCTTGTATTTTTCATAAAATGATTTTTCAATAATTAAAAGAACAAAGTCTTTATTCAACGGTAAGTAAAAATTTACATTTGGAGACATAAAACCATCGTGTCTAATAACGCCATCTTTGCAAAAACTAGTATCTAAAATAGCAGGGTTATCTGATGTAAATATAGAACGAGAAGACCTGTTTATTCCAAATATCCATTTCTGCTCCATTAAGTAACGAGCACATTGTTCCCCTAACTCTTTCATAAGGTTGATATGAAGTGAAGTCATAGCTTGTTCATCTTTATAACTTGGATAAAAATCTTCAGGCTTTTCAACTTCTTCTGACATACTTGAAATAATTTCATATAATTTTTGACTTGTTTGAGTAATTTCTTGTCTAGTATGAGCCGTTCTTAAATTTTGAACAGCAAAAAAGCTAGCGATAACAAATTTTTCAGATGATGTAATACTTATATTTCTTTTGTGTAATAAACCTACCTTTTTGAGAAGTGACTCTAGCAAGTTTACTGAATGATTATATTTAACAATATTTAGTTTTTGTACCAAATTTCTATATACACCAGCATAAGCAGATTCAAAAATCCCTAAACTCGTTTCAAAAGATTGTGAATCATCTACGTCAATATCATAAAAATAATTTCCGCAAGCAATATCTTTTATATTAGCTTTAAAGTATTTTCTTTGAGATTTATCAAATACATGTATTTGCTCACCATTTGTACAAAAATTTTTAAGATAACATCTTGGTACATAGTGCTGTTTTTTGACTTTTGGTTTTTTCAAGTTTTTTGTCTCTTTACAATAATTATATAGTTATGTTACACGCCAACATTATCTAATTTATCAAGAGCTTTTGTTTTAATCAAAAGCTCTATACACAATTTTTCAAATTTAGTTGGTGTAATATTAGCTTCTGTATCTTCAAAAAAATTCATAGTTTCGAATACCATGCCCCGCGGGTTTTACCGTATTTTGCCAGATAACCTTTTGAAACAAGGTCGGCAAGATGTTTTTTGATTGTATTAACATTAGCTCCGGTTTTTTCAACAACTTCTGAAATAGTTATTCTGTCTTGAGTTTCGGTTAATTCCATAATCTTAGCTGATAATGCAGGAAGTTCGGTCATTTTTACCGGACTTGCACCAATTTTATATTCGAGTCTTATTTTGTGTTTTTGCATTGTTCGCAGAAAAAACATTAACCAAGGTTCATAATTTTGATTATTTTTTAAAGTCGATTGAGTTTCTCTTAATGCTCTGTAATAGCCTTCTTTATTGTCTTCAACAATTGATTCTATAGAACAAAAAGGTGTATAAGAATAACCGGTTTTTAAAAGAAGTAAAGCAGTTAAAGCGCGGGATATTCTGCCGTTACCGTCTTGAAAAGGATGTATAGCCAAGAAATTTACTATAAAAATACCGATAATAATCAAAGGATGCAAGGACTTATCTTCTATGGTAAATCTTGCCCAATCAACCAACTCACGCATCATCTGCGGAGTTTCAAAAGGCGTTGCTGTCTCAAACACAATCCCGATTTCTTTGCCCTCGGAATCATAAGCAGCTACGCTGTTAGAAAGCTTTTTATACTCTCCCCTGTGCTTTTCATCTTTTGTGGAGTGCTGTAA
>CAZKEK010000170.1:0-2057 GCA_964551805.1 uncultured Candidatus Peribacteria bacterium | reverse complement strand
AGGAAAATGTGAAGAGAGCTCTTGAAATTTCTGCAGCAGGAGGTCATAACCTGATAAGAATAAGTGTATATTATACTTTACTTATTTTTTACTACCTTTAATATTAAATATTAGTATCAAAAATGAGTAAAAAATACGCCATACTAATTGTTCGTGTGAGCACTATGGTTCAGGATTACGAACCACAGATTGAAGATTTGAAAAAATACGCAAAGGATAAGGGATATACTGACTTTCATATTATACCAACAAAGGAAAGTGGTTTAATTGATTTGAATAAAAAGGAGGGGACTAATAATTTATTCTCTTTTATAGAAGAGAACCCCCAATATAAGGTTGTTTTTCTTACAGAGATTTCTCGTTTAGGAAGGAGACAAAGTGTTCTACATCAAATAAAGGAATGGTTAGTGAAGAATGGAGTTCAATTATTCGTAAAGGATATTGGTTATTCTCTATTAGATGAAAACGGGAAAGTTTCTATTGGAGGTGATATGATGTTTAGTATGTATGGACTATTTGCGGAAACTGAAATAAATCAAAAAAAAGAAAGATTTAGTAGAGCGAAGAAAAGTTTAATGGAACAGGGTTTATCAATTTCAGGAAAAACTTTATTTGGATACAAAAGAATTGTATTAGGAGGTATTCCAAAAAGAACTACACTTGAAATTGATGAAAATAGTGCCGAAAAGGTTAGAATGTTATTTAATTGGTATTTGAATGGGATAGATGTTTATGAAAAAAAAGTTTCTATTAAAAGAATAGCTTTGGAATGTATTAAATTAGGATTCCCAAAATACACTCATAGTAAAAGGAATATCAATAAACTTCTAAAAGAAGATGGATATACAGGATATAAAGTTACAAATAACAAGAGAAAGAATATAAACTACAAAGAAGGAGGGAATGATGAAAAATATCTTGTAACTAATAATATAATTAAATACCCTCCAATAATTGATAAAGAGACATTTAATTCAGTCCAAGAAAGGCTATTACAAAATAATTCAAGGATTGATAAATCAACAAAAAATATTACAATTTTATCTAAACTAATAAAATGTGGTAAATGTGAAAATCATTATGGGGGAAATTATAGAGTAGTGAAGTCCCGTAATGTTGATACTTACAGATGTAATAGTAGGACTAGTATAGGTTTTTGTAATAATAACCAATCAATAAGTATGTCTATGTTAGACAGCTCTGTTTGGTGTTTAATTAAAACAGATTTGGTGACATTATCAAAGGTTATTTCAAAATTTAATCCTGATGTTGAAATTCTAAAATTAAAAGAATCTATAATAGAGTTAGAAAAGAGAAGAGATGAAATTGACGAGGAAATGGCAACTAATCTTCAATCATTAAAAGGATATAGTAGATTAAAAAACATATCAACTTTACAATTTCAAAATCAAATCCTATCAAAGGTTACAAAACTTGATAAAGAAAAAGGTGAAATTGATAATGAACTTACAAGAATCAGGTATAATCTTT
Source organism: uncultured Candidatus Peribacteria bacterium (assembly GCA_964551805.1). Taxonomy (GTDB): domain Bacteria; phylum Patescibacteriota; class Gracilibacteria; order Absconditabacterales; family Absconditicoccaceae; genus CAJBLF01. The sequence continues at coordinate 566 of CAZKEK010000170.1, read as the reverse complement.
CTGTAAATAATATTGAAATAGATGACTCTTATAAACTAATTAAAAAAAATATAAACTCTATTGAAGAATCTAAAGATATGATAAAAAAATACATCAATCTTTTCATTGGCAGTATAGAAATTATATTACATAACTCAAGATATTCTATTATAAAAGTAAAGTATTCAACTACAATTATAAAGATGAAGATTCACGGGCACATAATGGAGATGACTCAACAAAAGAAACTAAAAGAGATAATTGACGATTCAGGACTTGAATTGGATTCATATATTATATTAGACAAGAATCATTCTCAAGATATTAAGACATATAAATCAATCAAATCAATATACACATCTCCAATTAAGGATACAATACTTCTTGGGAGTAAGAATATTACTAAAGGTATTAGGATTTCATTAGATGAAGTTGGTTCAAAATTAAATAAACCATATTTCAAGGAGTTTGATTTTAACAAACTGACTTTTTATTAGTGTTCTGTATCAAAATAAAGGTATTAGATTTTACACCCTTGAAATCCCCTATTTTGGGGATTTTTTGATGCCCGTACATCAAATATGGTG
>CAZKEK010000169.1:0-2062 GCA_964551805.1 uncultured Candidatus Peribacteria bacterium | reverse complement strand
TCATAGCGTTCAGCCACTCTGCTGCCTATAATGACATCCGCCTTGAAGTCATCAGATGAATTATTCTAGTGATACTATATATAGTGGCTACATTTCATTCAACACCACAATATATTGTGTATTTCACATACTTTCAATAAATTGTAAATAATAATATACGTATAAAAAAACATTCTATCATTATTCCCTATCATTTATTAGTTTTACTTGTTTTTTGTATAAGAAAATGGCTATCTATAAAGTAAGAAAAAGAAATTGAGCAATTATTGACTTTGATATCAGCAAAATAGAGTATGCTATCAAAAGAGCTATTGAAGCTGTAGGAGGGACAAACTTTGATGAAGTACCTAGTCTTGCAAAAAAAGTGCTTGAAGAGATTGAACAAAAAATAGGAAAAGAAATTCCTGATATAGAAACAATTCAAAACACAGTGGAACAAATTCTCGTAAAAGAATGACATGATACCGTAGCCAAAGCATACATTATATATAGACAAAAAAGAGCTGAATCGAGAGCACAAGAAAAAGTTGTTATCGAAGTAGGAAAAACCATGGATGAATATCTTGAACAAAGTGATTGGAGAGTAAATGAAAATGCTAATCAGTGATTTTCTTTGTGAGGACTTATTCTCAATGGATTTGGAAAATTAACAGCAAACTATTGGCTTTCTCACGTCTATCCTACAGAGGTAGGAAATGCTCATAGAAACTGAGACTATCATATTCATGATTTATGATTTTTTGCATGATATTGTGCTGGACGAAGTTTGAGACAACTTTTGGAAGAAGGATTTAATGGTTTAGATAATAGAGTACAATCAGCTCCTCCAAAAAATCTGCAAGCAGCAGTGAATCAAATGATTAATTTTTTCTGAACTCTTCAAAATGAATGGGCTGGTGCACAAGCATTCTCTTCTTTTGATACCTATTTGGCTCCATTTGTACATGTATTTAAAAAAGAATTAGAAGATGATATGAAAACTTCTGGGGCTCACTTTGAAACAGAAGATCAAAAAAATGAATATATATACAAAAAGACCTATAAATATGTAAAACAACAACTTCAAAATTTTATCTTTGGACTAAATGTCCCTTCACGTTGGGGAACACAAACACCGTTTACCAATATTACGCTTGATTGGACCTGTCCAGAAGATTTGAAAGAAAAATCACTAATGCTTTGAGGAATTGAGAAATGATATTATCCAGTAAAATTCAAAGACTTGGAAGAAGAAATGAAACTCATTAATAGAGTACTTATAGAAGTATATACCGCTGGAGATTCCTCATGATCTGTTTTCACCTTTCCTATTCCTACCTACAATATCACGGAAGATTTCCCACGAGAAGATTCAGATGTAAATTTGCTTTTTGAGATGACGGCTAAATATGGAATCCCTTATTTCCAAAACTTTGTAGGATCTCAGTTTAAGGTTACCAAAGACAAGGATGGAAACACTATCAAAGAAGAAAATCCAAATGCATACAAACCAGGAGCGGTAAGGTCTATGTGTTGTAGACTCCAACTTGATCTTTCTCAGCTAGAAAAAAGATGATGATGACTCTTTGGATCAGCAGAGATGACATGATCTGTGTGAGTGGTAACATTGAATATGGCTAGAATCGGATATAATTTTAAATGAGATAAGGAAGGATTCAAAAATCAAGTTCGTTATCTTATGAATTTATCCAAAATCTCTCTTGAACTCAAAAGAAAAGAGATTACAAAATGGTTGGATGCATGATTATATCCTTATACAAAAAGATATCTTCATTCGTTTAGAAATCACTTCTCGACTATTGGACTCAATGGAATGAATGAAGCAATTCTCAACTTTACCAATGGTAAAGAAGATATCTCTACCGAAGAAGGAAAGAAAATTGCTACAGAAATCTTGGATTATATGAGAGATATACTCAAAGACTACCAAGAAGAGACAGGAAATTTATATAATCTCGAAGCAACACCTGCAGAAGGAACAACCAATAGATTTGCCAAAGAAGACAAAAAACAAATACCAAATATTATCCAAGCAGGTACTGATGATGCACCGTATTATACC
>CAZKEK010000168.1:0-2136 GCA_964551805.1 uncultured Candidatus Peribacteria bacterium | reverse complement strand
CTGCTGTTTTGGAAAATGGAGCGATTCCTGTTTATGTAGATATAAATCCAAATTCTTTAAATACAGATGTGTCGTCTATTAATAAGGTAATTACACCTAAGACAAGAGCTATAATTTTACAACATACTTTTGGAAATCCAGCTGATATAAGCACTTTAATTAAGCAATTAACTCAGAAAGAAATTATAATTATAGAAGATTGTGCACTATCGTTAGGTGCAAGAATAAACGGACAATACGTAGGAAGTTTTGGAGATGCAGCAATTTTTTCTATGGAACTTTCTAAAACATTGTCTACAGGTTGGGGAGGTCTATTATTAATAAATTCACCACAAAAGTTTCAAGGTCATGAAATCTGTTATGCGAAATGTCCACAAAAAACGATTATCCACTCGATAAAAGATATTTTTCAAACATTCGTTTCATCAATTTGTCATAAAAGTAAATTATATTCAGTCGGTAAGTATATAATATATATTTTTTTTAGAATCAAATTATTCCGTTACTCGAATTCAAAAGATGAGTCGCGTCTTACTTTCGAAAAAGGATTTGTTTTTCGTATGTCAAAAATGATGAACAGATTAGCTTTTATTCAGTGGAAAAGATTCAAGGAAGTAACAGAAAGATGCTTTGAAAACTATATTGATATACGTGAACATGCAATTTTTTGTGGTTATACAATACCAGATACAATATCTTTAAGAAATAAAACTGTTAGCATTGTTAGTGCTCGTATTTCGTTAATTATAAAAAATCGTAACAACTTCGTTTCTTATTTTACAAAAAGGGGCTATGAAGTAGGGTTGTGGTTTGATGGTCCACTCACTCCTGAACCACAGCATGAATCATTTGGTTATAATAGAACTCAATTCCCAATATCTTGTTATATAGCAGATCATATTGTAAATCTCCCTTGTCATTCTAGAATGACAGATTATGAGCTGCAGGGTTTAAAAGAAGCAATTTCATCATTTGCAAGTTTGTTCCCAGAAGAAATCAACATTCATGAGTAAGAAAAAACTACTTTTTGTCGGTCCTTGGCCTCCTCCGTTTGGAGGTATAGCTAGTCATTTATACGAGCTACTGCCAAGTATTGTAGAGCAGGGATATGAAGTCTTCACCTTGTCATATAGTATTGAAAACAATGAGATTCACAAAATGGAAAAGGGGGTCAGAAATATTTATTTTTCCCCTACTTCCTATTTCAAGAAAAATATAGTCACCTGTTTGTTACAAATGCTAAAAGGCTTTAATAAACGATTAGGACTTTCTTTTAAAAGATACATCAGAGCAATAAGTATTTCGGGAAGGATGAATCAAATTATTAAAGATGAGAATATTTCATATGTTTTTACATATGACAATGAGCAAATGCATGTTTTGCCCTTTATAAAAAAAGAAATGTTGGATGGATTGTTTTGTACAATTTACGGAGCTTTCTTTCTTAACCCTGAAATCTATAAAAGGGAAAGGTGTTTTCTGCGCCATGCAATTGGGTATGCTGATAAGGTATTATCATGTAGCATGTATTGTGCGGCTTCTGGTAAACAATTTTTAGACATGGATTATCCTATAAAAGTCATCTATAATAACGTAGATGATGATTTATATAATCCTTGTAAAAGCGGTGATCATATAAGAAAGAGACACAAAATATCCGATGATGCAATAGTTTTAATAACAATGGGAAGGGTTGGTGTGGATATGGGTGTAGATTTTTTGTTAAGAAATATAGATAGAATAGTCGACATTGACCCAAGATTGATTGTTTTTATTGTAGGGGCAAAAGGTGAATTATGTGATAAGGTTCAAGAATTAGCTAAAGTGAATCGACAAGTTAGATATGCGTTTAATATAGATTTTGAGGATAAGCCTTATTATTTCGCATCCTGCGACATATTTACTGCTCCAACAAAGGACAAGCATGCCTGTATGGGTATAGCTAATATTGAAGCTATGATGAGTGGGAAAGCTGTAATATCATCTACTTCAGGCGGACACTCCGAAACAATTGAAGACAACGTATCCGGAATATTGATTCCATTTTGGGATGGAAAATTAAATGAGAATATCTACATAGAAAAACTAAGCTCTCTTGTTAAAGATGAAAAGTTAAGAATTGAATTCGGTAAGCGT
>CAZKEK010000167.1:0-2136 GCA_964551805.1 uncultured Candidatus Peribacteria bacterium | reverse complement strand
TCAAGCTCTAGCCATTCAATTAACCGGAAAACTTGATCGGATCGAATTTGTTGAGTAATGCTCTCATAGCTCCCGGCTCTGATTTGATATAGCTCTTGGGCATAGTCGGATCATTAGGACAAAAAATACATTGTCCTGGGCAATGAAACGGCTTGGTGAGCACTTGTATAGAGACAATTCCTGACTCTGATCTTATAGCTCTTTTTTTGAGCAGCTGTTCTATTTGTTTATCTTTGAGTATTTGTTGTGCATCTAACAATTCGTAATATGCTTGGAGCAGTTGGATATTTGAAGGAATGTCTGGTAGTTTTTGGATTCTAGCAAAATCTCTCTTGAAGCTAGTAAGCATATCAAGCGTACGATCTTGTGGTGGTGTCTGAATGAGTTGGAGAATGATTGTTTTCATACCTCTCTCTATACAGAATAGTTTTCTTTTTTCTATGGAAAAATCATCCATTTTTTGGATATTTAAGGTTTGTTTAAGGTGAATGGGTATATTGACTGCGCTTTTATAAGCGATTTTTTTAGTATATTATATTGTATACCTATGAAATTTGATAAAAAAACAACTATTATTGTGGCTTCTTCTGCAGCTGGACTTTTGCTACTTTGTGGAGTTTTCTGTTTTGCTTTCCACGGAAGATATGAATGAAGGGAACGAAGAGAACAATGAGGAAAATTTGAAAATGGTGCATGCGGACAAATGTTTGGTAAAGACCAACAAGCAGGTATGCTATCTGGAATGGATGCTGTAATTACAAGCAAAGATTATGCAGCTTTTCAAAAGCTCGTAAGTGGAAGTCGTATGGCAGAAACCATCAATACTCCAGCAAAATTTGCAACCCGAGTAGAATTGCAAGCTACTATGAAGAAAACCCAAGACCTTCAAAATCAATTATGATCTTGATCTACTGTTCCTGGTTGTCCTATGATGAATGACGAATGAAGAGCAGGAAGACCAATGATGAGATGAAATATGATGAGAAGATAATATTTACTATATTTTTTGAAAGGACGCAGCACTTGCGTTCTTTTTTTTAAAAGTTCTCTTGAAAACATAGGCTCAAGATATACAATTGGTTGAGTAATATCGATTTATATTATATGTATATATAGAATGAGAGACAAAAAAAACGCAGGAGATAAATGAGAGGAACTTGTTGCTCAGCACTATCAACAGATCTGATATCATCTTATAGAAAAAAAATATACTATCAAATGAGGCGAAATTGATTTGATTTTTGAAAAAGATCGTACGCTTTTTTTTGTGGAGGTCAAAGTTGTCAATACCATACAAGATTTGCAAGATTATATTACCACAAAAAAATTAGGACATGTGAAACACACTATAGCATACTATTTAATGACTCATCCTACAGACAAAGAATATGTACTTGATGTTGTATTTGTCAGGAATAATGCTATACTTCATATCTACAATAATGTCACCAATACATAATATTTATTAGTAAATTTACCGATATGAATAGAAATAAATTAATTATTCTCTTTGTTCTATGAACGCTTTTTGGTGGTTTCGTTACGAGTATTGGACAAGAACGAAATACACTTCACCAACCTATTATCCAAGAAGGTAAACTTAATATAGACGGACTTATCAGCTCTATCAAAAATGTCGTTCATGCAGAAAATATATGAGTTTGATCAGCAAACTATCAACGTTTTGATGAGATATATAGTATTTTGCAACGTTCTTATTACAATACGAGCAAGATAAATACTGGGAAAATGCTCAATAGTGCACTCAAAGCTTATATTGATGCACTTGATGATCCGTATACTATATATATGGATAGCGATCAAAATTCTGGATTCCAACAAGAACTCAAAGGAACATCAGATTTTGAGGGTATTTGAGCTGTCATTAGCAAAAAGGATTATTATCTTCAAATAGATGAAGTTGTCAAAGGTTCTCCTGCGTTTATTGCGGGACTCCAAATGCTTGATAGAATAGTAATGATCAATACCTGATCTACAAAAGCACTTGATGTAAATGATGCCGTAAGCAAAATTAGATGACCAAAATGAACAAAGGTAAAACTTACTATAGAAAGGATTACCAAGACCTGAGCTAAACAACTTATAGAAAAAGAAATAACTAGAGACAAACTAACT
>CAZKEK010000166.1:0-2143 GCA_964551805.1 uncultured Candidatus Peribacteria bacterium | reverse complement strand
CCTATCTCAAAATTATGACTAAATGATAAGTGGTCAATGTTTTGTGATCACACCACGCCTTCTTTATCGTCTATAATCATCATTTTTGCATGATTCATTTGATGCATTGCATAAAAATGTATGTTCATTTTAGTTAATTTACTAATGTAGTAATAATTTATTTTATTTAACATTTTTATGTCGGTGTCATAAGGAATGATAATTTCTATTGTTACTCCTCTTCTTTGTGCATCATCCAAAAGTGCTATCATCCAACGGGGAGGCATAAAATATGGTGTAGTTATTTTTATGCTTTTTTTTGCATGAAGTATTTTTTCTGTGTAGTATTCTGTGAGACGATACGTTTTATGTCCAGGGAGATTTTCCATAAGAAATGACTGTATCTTTTTCAAAAATCATTTTTTGGCATATCCAAGTATTTTTTTATTGGTTCCTCCACACATTTTGTAGGTGAACGCAAATGTTTTGAGAAAGGGACGTATGCTTTTTGCCCCCTTGATTCTTATTTGTATGTCTAGTCGATGTCTTGTATTGTTTTTGATATTTGCTCATCCAAAAAACGCTATTTTTTCGTCTATCATGATTAATTTTCTATGTGTTCTTCTGAGTCGATCACTAAAGAAATGGATAGTTATACCTGATTGTTTCATCTTTTGTATGGTCGTTTCTTGGAGTTTTTTACTTCAAAAAGCATCGAGTACTATTATTATATCTACTCCTTCTTTTGCTTTATTGATTAACGCTTCACAAAAATTATATGGTTTTTTTTCATCATCCAAAAAAATGTACATTTCTATATATATAGATTTTTTTGCGGTAGCAATATCTTCTCGTAGTTTTTCAAAAAAAGTATTTGTTTTGCTGTAAACCGTATATTTCATATGTTTATAATAGGTAAAACACCTTTTATTCTATTATATTGGATGGATAATTTCCATTGAGAATAACGAGTGGTGTTGTCGCTATAGTTCCTCATGTTGCACAGTTTGAACCATCGGTTCCTTGTCCATTGAGTGTACATTCTCGTACAAAAATATGTTGGAGATTGATCGTGGTAGTGTATAGGGATGATCCAAAAAGTGTTTGTATCTGATCTATTCTTTCTGGTGTCGGTTCGAGTGGTGTGTTGAGGGTTGTTATTTTTCCTTGAAGGTGAAGTTTGTGGTCGAATCATCCATTTCCTTGTGCCTGAATCAGTCCGTTGATGATGAAGTTCCCCTTCAAATATAGTCCGGAATTCGTTATATTTGTTTGGTTAGGAAATCACTGGTTATCAAAGGTTTGGGCTGGCGATATCGTTTGTGGAAGATAGAGTATTCATTTGTTGATAAAAAGATCGAGTGCTGGTGCATTGGTAGTCATCCCTCATTGTAAGGTTACGTTTCCGTTTTTTACTATGATGGTTTTGTTGGTGTATGTGGATCGTTGAGTAAGGTCGATCGTGATATTGGTGTTTTCAAAACATAGGAGTTTTTCGGTCGTGGTGAGTATATCAGGATTTTTTATTTTTCCTTGGCAAAGTGTTTGCGCTTTTTGTTTAGCGGTATTTATTAGCGTGGAAGAATTAATATCACTACCATTATACAGTACTGTTTTGTTTTCTACATTTCCCAACAATGACAATCTTTCTTCTTTATCAATAGATTTGGACAGTCCTACACTTCATTGGATGATAACGTTCCACATGGTTTCCATTCCATTGTTTCCGGTTTGGATTGTTGTAGTTCGTTCGTTTTGTCCAACAATAGTATCTCATGAATAACTAAATCCACTTTGGATGGCTCCTCCATTATTCAAATAATTTATCAGACTTTCATCTCCGCTTAAGACTCCTCCGATATAGCCTATTCCTCCATTGCTATCATAGATGTATCCCAAAGGAACTTTATTGTCGAAGTATTGTAAGCTATTGGCAAATCATGGGAGAATTTTATTTTCTTCGTAAGAAAGTTTTGTCCCTGCTACTATGTATGATTTTGTTCCTTTTCGGGTGTAGGTGATAGCTCCATAAATACTGTAAGGGTTGCTGTTGCTACATGTTGTGTAAAGTCCTCCTGCAATTTGTAATTGATTATATCCAGAGTTTTGTTGTTGCAAAAGATTTAAGGTACAAAACAGATGAAGTCATGCTCTCTATCGATGA
>CAZKEK010000165.1:0-2157 GCA_964551805.1 uncultured Candidatus Peribacteria bacterium | reverse complement strand
TTAAATTGTTAAAAGAGTAATAATCAATCCCAATAAAAGTATAATTACTACTAATTATGTTTATTCTTTTATGATAGTTCATGGAGCTATTGTGAAGTATTTTAGAAAAAAGAAAAATGCAATTATATCAAAATAGTATACAAAAAAAGGCAACCAAACAACGATTTTATAGATTATTTAGCAAAATATTCTGAAAAATTTATTGATACAAAAAAACTCTTTCTTGAATTCTCTAGATTATTTTGTATGATACTCGATATACGATTTAATTTTGTTTTGCATATACGCATATGAATATACGTAATTTTTGTATCATCGCACATATAGACCACGGAAAATCAACACTGGCAGATAGAATGCTAGAGATTACCTGAGCGGTAAGAAAAATAGATCACGCTCAGATGCTTGACCGTATGGATATCGAACAGGAGAGGGGGATAACGATAAAACTTACTCCGGCAAGGATGCAACGAAAAGGCTATGAATTCAATCTGATAGATACTCCAGGACACGTAGATTTTCAATATGAAGTTTCTCGTTCACTCGCTGCGGTAGAATGAGCAATTTTGCTTGTGGACGCATCACAAGGAATTCAAGCACAAACACTTTCTACATTATATCAAGCAATAAATCAAAATCTTACTATTATTCCGGTACTCAACAAAATCGATCTCCCCGCAGCCAACCCAGAAAGAGTTGCGCACGAAATAGAAAATGTGATCGGGATCGATAAGTCAGAAATTATTCAAGTTTCAGGAAAAACATGAGAAAATGTAGATAAAATTTTGGATGCAATTATAGAAAGAATACAAGATCCTTTAGCGTTCAAACAGGCGCATCCCAAAAAGTTTTGGCCGCTAGGACAAGATCAAGCACAAATAACAGGAATCGCCAGAGCTTTGATTTTTGACTCGGTATACGATCCATACAAAGGCGTATTGGCGTATGTAAAAATCGTAGATGGTGATATTCAAGCAGGACAAGGTTTACATTTAATTCATACAGACAACAATATTTTGCCTACAGAAGTAGGATATTTTACTCCAGATTGCAAAGTAGATAAACTGCTCAAAGAATGACAAATAGGATATATCGTTACGGGTGAAAAATCGGTAAGAGATGTAAGTATTGGAGACACGATAATAAAAGATACAAGACTCAAAGGACAAAATGAAACGCAGATGAAAAATCTGGTTATTCCTGGATTCAAAAGAGTAAAACCATTTGTTTATGCTGGAGTCTATCCCATCGATACGACGGATTATGACAAGCTCAAAGATAGTCTTGAAAAATTGTCTATCAACGATAGCGCAATAGAATATGAATTAGAAGATTCCAAAGCATTTGGATTGTGATTTCGTTGTGGGTCTTTAGGAATGTTACATATGGATATCGTCAAAGAAAGATTATCTAGAGAATATAATATGGAAACGATATTTACGATTCCTACGGTAATTTATCTCGTAAAAGCCAAAAACGTACCATCAGATATGATAAAATCATGATCAAATGTCAAAAAAATATTGGGGACAGGTATGTATAAATATATTCTTGGATTGCAGACGACCTATGCAGAAGCAGAAGAACAACAATCTGAGCTCACTTCACGAATGGTAGTCAAATCATGATCAGACATGATCGACCAAGGATTTATTGATGAAATACGAGAACCTATAGCTTCTGTAGAAGTTGTTGGTCCACAAGAATATGCAGGAAATATTATGGCACTTTGTCAGGAATATAGAGGAAGACTTATAAACATGGATTATATTGACGAAACGAGAGTGGTTCGACATTACGAATTGCCAATGGGAGAAATCATTATCGATTTTTATGATAGATTAAAATCTGCAACCAAAGGATATGCAACGATGAATTATGAGTTTAAAAAATACGCACCAGCAGATTTGATAAAACTGGATGTATATATCAATAACGAAAAAGTAGAGGCATTGAGTCGAGTAGTGCATAGAGATAACGCATATCGTCTAGGAAAAGAAATAGTAGAAAAACTTAAAACACTGATTCCAAGACATATGTTTGCTATTCCTATCCAAGCAGGTATTGGAAACAAAATGATCGCGAGAGAAAACATCTCAGCGATGAAAAAAGATGTCCTTGCCAAATGTTATGGAGGAGATGTAAGTAGAAAAAGAA
>CAZKEK010000164.1:0-2161 GCA_964551805.1 uncultured Candidatus Peribacteria bacterium | reverse complement strand
GGTCGGTCAAATAAACGCCATAACCAAAAGCCTGAGAACCTTCTCCGCTACCTATTTTATCGCTTTCAAATGATTCAAAATCAGAAGAACTGCCATGATAAAGACCTCCAAGCTCAAACCTTACATCCGCACTCTTTGGATTAAATGTAGTATTCGTTCCATCCGCCAATTTAATCTGATTCGCTCGATACGCAACAAAATGCTGAACACCTCTTCTGATGCCCATATTTTCAAAATGCTCCGAAGCGTCCAAATAAATAACGCCATCAAAACCATATCTCTGAAACACCTGCGCCACAAACTCATACGCCCTGTTACCTGCATATTCATCGCTGTAAGTGTAATCCATAAGGTCTTCAATTTGCTTCAAAGCTTGAATAACCTGACATGAATTTACATAACCATAAATATCATCCCCTATGTTTTCTACAAACCTTCCCCAAACCCTATTTTTAGCATCGTAATCAAAATCAAAATCATCGCACACATCATCAAACGCCTGCTTAAATTTCAATAATTGTTCCGACTCTACAAACTCGTCATTTTCATCCCAATTACCTTCAAATTCAAAATATGTCTGCCTACTATCTTTACCTTTAAATGAAACAATTAACGGTTTTTTTAATTTAAGAAAAACCTCCATTATTTTCTCTGTCTTTCCCACAAATTTCCTTTCTGCTATTTTCTTAGCTTCACCTTCTAAAATTTCATCTTTATCAACAAGGTACTCTGCGGTTAATTGTATCCTTGTTTGTAAATCAATTCCCCCTGATAAATAATTTTTCTCGGCATCAGATTCACTACTTGTAGCATAAAAACCTACCCCCATATCGTTCTCGTGATTACCTAACTTACGGCTGTATTTAGTCCACTCGTGAGTAGTGCCGTGATAACAAATCACAGGATACCCATCATCGTCAACTACCTTAGACACACCTTTCCATGCAGGATGATTAAAATTCAACCCCGCTTCTTTATACGCTGTCTTGTAATCTCCGAACCAATCAATAAATGCTTTTGAATTTACAATGTCGCCATAATCCATTTTTGAAGGAGCGGTTGTTGTTTCTCCGCCATCGACAAACATATCGCTACTTACATCATTATAATAAGGCTCTACAAGATTTACAGGGTGGTTTATCTCCCCACCCATTAAATATTTATCATTATTTTCTTGTTTGTTATCAAAATTTTTATTTACCTTTGCTTCGGCATCAGAATAACTCTTCTTAGGGTTATCGGTATTACTTCGGTCTGAGTCATTTCGCATAGCACTAATACCACCTTCGGGTGTGCTTGAACGAAGCGGGAAATAAGGAGAATCTAAGATATACTTAGGCTCTCCTTTTTCATTTACCTGATTTTTATACTTATAAACATCTTTCCGAGTTTTGTTAGGCATAATTGATATATACTGAATATGCCCATCTTTTTCTGCAATCGCTTCAAAAACAAGTAACCCCACCTTTTTTATATGTATTTCTTTTGTATAGTATATTATATTTTTACGCCTTTCTTCACCTTTTTGAAAATCAAACTTAGGATTAGTTATCATCTTTTCATCAGGTTCGCTTATACCTAAACTTATAATAAACATATTTTTATCTTTAGACTCATCGTAAGCTCTCTGTTTACTACCTTTAACCTCTCCCGTAACTTGATGAATCGCATACTTAACCTGTGCAACAAATAAACTACCCTCTCTTTCAATAAGATTTTTATCAGGTTCAAAAAAAACATAATCACCAAATCTTGTTTTAATAGGATTATTCCTATCAAAATGCAATACCTCTTCACAAAAACGATAAGCCGAAAACGCTACTAAATCAAAAGTCCTGTTCTCTAACTCTACATAAAAACTATCATTTTTTAAAATATCAATAATGAAATTAACAGCTATCGCTTTTTCCGCCGAAAGCAATTCATATAATGAACTTATCTCATTCCCTTCTCTAATCTTTCCTCCTTTTTTAAACTTAAACGGCTCAATTTCACGCAACGCCTTTTCTCTCTCTTCTTTATTCGCCGCCATCCGTCTTATTTCATCAAGCTTTACAACATTTTCTTTTGCCTTGTAATAAATCTCTGCTATCTGCTCGTCGGTAAGGTTTTCAAATTTCTTTTTTCCGATCCCCTTAATCTTCATAATATCCTGAACTTT
>CAZKEK010000163.1:0-2175 GCA_964551805.1 uncultured Candidatus Peribacteria bacterium | reverse complement strand
TAAAAAAACAAACTGAATACTATAGCGAGTCTCACAAAGAACTAGCCCCTTTGCTTACTTTCCCGGCAATGAGGGAAAGTGAGTCTGCGAAGCAAAAAAATTTCTAAAAAAATAAAAAAAGTCCCCAAACTAGCACACCCCGCCAGATAAAAATTTCCATAAATAACAAAAAAACGTAGTCAATGATTTTGGTTCTTTGTGAATTGTTTGAGCTGGAGTACATTCTAAAAAAACAAACTGAATACTATAGCGAGTCTCACAAAGAACTAGCCCCTTTGCTTACTTTCCCGGCAATGAGGGAAAGTGAGTCTGCGAAGCAAAAAATATTTTTTTAAAAAAACCACCAAACGAGAGTACTTTAGTGCCAGGTAGTGAGATGCTTAGACTTTCACCAAGGCTACCAATCATCAGGTAGCATTTTTTTGACAAAAAAAATATTTTCAATACAATCAATGCTGACTATTTATTTTACACGCAAAATATGTTACAAGAAAATCATGAAAAAAAAGATATAATTCATATTGTTCAAAAAGAGTTTTTTTCCATTCCTGTATCTATTAGAATGGTATCATTTTCTCTATTTATTTTTCTCTTTGGACGAGGACTTGGGGGCGATACATTTTTTTCTTTATATATCAAAGATATTGTAAACAATGTTTTTCGAGTATCTATAATTTGAGCCATACTTTCGATAGTAAAAATGTTTTTTTCTATCCCTATTGGGGAAATAGATGATCATGCAAATATCAAATCCGTACTCTTTATAAGCAAATGAATCTACGTCATTACAGGAATACTATATTTTGTCGCGGGAATAATTCACTCGATTCCACTCCTAATCATCGCCGTAATATGTAATGGTTTAGCCGCCGCAGCACTGCTTACTACCTATCAAGCATTTATCCGCAAGCATAGCAAACACAACCAAAGAGGACAAATATTCTGACTATATTTTTCTAGTATGAATCTCGCGTATGTAGTCTGAGCGTTGTTCGCATCGGTATTCATCCAATATATTCAGTTACCCTATCTTTTTTTATTTGTCTCGCTCTTCGCGATTATTTCGTTTTTTACGGACCAAAAACTTCCCAATCTCAGCAAAAGAAAAATCAAAGAATTCTTAGGCAAAGATACATTTATTCACAAGTTCTTCCTAGAAGTATTCTCGCTTACCGCTATCAAAAAAGTTGTTATAACAATCAAAGAATATTCTCACAGACTTTACTACGCGCTTGGATTCGAATTTCTCTACAACCTCCTCAATTACATTGGATTTATTTTCATTCCTATCGTTTCTATCAAAAACGACCTGACACTTTCTCAGATCGCTATCGTATTTGCGGTGATGAAGATTCCTTATCTTATAGATTTTTTCACGGGAAATATTGCCAACAAGACAAGTAAAAGAAAATTTTTATTTTTTGTTTTACTCTTCATTTCTTTTCTCTATATGCTCCTTGGATATAATGAAGGATTCCGAAGTATTATGACGATCACCTTTGCGATATCGCTAGGACTTTCACTCATGCGTCCAGTCATTTCTGCCTATGTTTCTGATTGTACCTCTCCAGAAGATGAAGGAACTATTTCCGGTGTAGAAGAATTTGTTGCAAAATTGGGTGAAGTTGTTGGAATATTAGCTTTTGGAGTCGTCTCCGCAATTTTTAGTATACAACTCTCTTTTCTTCTTGTAGGAATAACTATATTTACTATCGCCGTTATTGGATTAGTGAGAAGATTTGGATTATTGCAAAGAAAATAATTATTCTAACATATCAAAGATTCCCACACCTTCATATCCAAATCTATCTTGTGCTTTTACATCATTTTGAAGTCCAAGATCATTGATATGATATATTTCCCCTTTATTGTGAAGGACAAGATCAGTTCTTGAAAGTTCCGCTGCAGTCTTTATCATACCTAGTCAAAGAGCATGATTTTTGCTTCCTTTTTGTTTTCGATGTTCTTTTTTTTGTATTGTGGTAGCAAATATTGTTTCCAACTCTTCGTGTTTATACGGCAGTCCCACTCATCCATCAGAGATAAAAAATGTAATAGTAAGTGTTTTTTCTTTTAGATTTTTTGTCATAGTAACGTCTACCGTCATATTGCTTTCACTATGGTCTGCAGCATTTTTTGTCGCTTCTCTAAATATGTTATAAAAAGGATTAAGTA
>CAZKEK010000162.1:0-2188 GCA_964551805.1 uncultured Candidatus Peribacteria bacterium | reverse complement strand
TTGTAAGAGAAGTATTGTCTTTAAGAGCTATTTTATCTTGTATTTTTCATTCTATTTTTAGTTTTCCAGCAATTTCTGTTGCAACTTTTTCTAACGAATCGGTAAATCCTGGGAGTTTTTTAATAGTCTCTTTATTATCATTAATTAGTCATAGAAAGGTATTTTTACTGTCTGTTGTTGTGGTAGTATTTTTTAATACGAGAAATTCAGTAAGCTCTCTTTCGTCTACATTCTGGTCTTTGCTGGTATCTATGCTTTCAATTTGTTGTTGAGTTTCAGTAGTAGTCATTCCAGTAGTAGTAAAATAGATAAAAAAATTAGATATTTTGTAATAAGCTATCAAGTGTTTCTACATCTTTTTGATCTAGCTCTTGTTGTGATTGTTCTTTTTCTTTGAGCTTGGAAAGAATATCGAGTCATTTTTCGAGTTTTTGTTGTTGTGTGGCATCGTTGATGGTAGCAATTGTTTTTGCAAAAATATGTTGAAGTCCATCAATGATTTCCGGAGAAAGTAATGATTTTTCTATCATAATTTTAAGTCCTCAAGCGATTTCTCGTTCATTTTCTAGTGCTGTAAGGAGCTTGATAAGATAGTCTTTTTTGGTCATAATAATCTACAAACAAAGTAAAGTAATCTAAGTATACTCAGAAAGTTTTTTTTGTCAAAAAAATCAAGGGTTTTTTTTTGTACTAGATTTACTTGTTTTTGTGGTAAAAAAAGTTATCATCACACCATGAAAACAAATCTTTCAACAATGACTACAACTACCACAACAACCATTGCATAATGGTAGGAGTTCGTTATTGAAAAAATCTATAACTCCTACTGACTAGCTTACGTAGGATTTTTCTTTAAAAAATAATGATAGATTATAGATTTTAAATGATAAATTAAGAAATGATAAAAGATAATTTAATTCAGCAAAAGAGTTTTGAGTTTGCCTTAGATATAATTAAGCTTTATACGTCTTTAAAAGAAAAAAATGAATTTGTGCTATCAAAACAGATTCTAAGAAGCGCAACAAGTATTTGAGCAAATATAGAAGAAGCTATTGGTGGACAAACAAGAAAAGATTTTCTAGCAAAAATATATATAGCATTAAAAGAATCAAGAGAGACAAAATATCGGTTAAGACTTTTAGACAAAAGTCAATTCGTAAAACAGGATTATAATAAATATCTAAATGATATAGAAAGTATAATAAACATTCTTATAAAAATAAGCAAAACGACAGCAGAAAGTTTAAAAAAATAATTAGAGATTAGAGATTGTAAATTTTAGATGGTTAAATTACTAAAAAAAACTTCTTATATTACTATTATTTATAATAAGACAAATACCAAAATTTATCATTTATCATCTATCATTTAAAATTAAAATTATTTATCATTTTATCAACAATTATGGAAGAAGCAATTTTAAAACCTCGTCACTCGCTTTCGCATATTCTTGCACAAGCAGTACAAAGATCAGTAGATCCATACGCAAAACTTGGTATTGGGCCTGCAATAGATACATGATTTTATTACGATTTTATTTTTTCTGAGGGTGTTGCCTTTGGTGAGGAACAACTCAAAGAACTCAATAAAATGATGACAAAAATCGTCAAAGAAGGTCAGTCATTTCATAGAATAGATTTGAATTATGACCAAGCAAAAGAAATTATAACTATGCTCGGAGAACAGTTTAAAATCGAACTTATTGACGAATTTAAGGCCAATGGGGAAACAGTTTTTTCATACTATATCAATACTATTCCTCAAGCAGCAAAAGATAATTTATTGAAGTGATCACAAGAAGAATATCTCAAAAAATATGAGAACATCAACAATTATCTTGCAACTTTGAACCTTCAACCTTGAACCTTCAACCTCAAAAGTGATTTCATCACTTTTGTTGACATGTGTGAATGACCTCACGTCGATACTACCAAAGAAATCAATCCTGACGCATTTAAACTCGATAAAATCGCTGGTGCTTATTGGAGAGGAAATGAAAAAAACCCAATGATGACCAGAATTTATGGATTAGCGTTTGAAGATAAAGATGCACTCAAAGCATATATTGAAATGATGGAAGAAGCAAAAAAACGTGATCATAGAATTTTGTGAAAACAACTTCATATTTATACGTTTGATGATGAGGTTGGTGCTGGATTGCCATTATGGTTGCCAAATGGAACTATTA
>CAZKEK010000161.1:0-2196 GCA_964551805.1 uncultured Candidatus Peribacteria bacterium | reverse complement strand
AAACGAACTTTACCAAACGGAAATAGAGTATACATTTATACATAAAAAGATAGAAGAATGGAAATCTACTGATAGAAAAGTTAAAGATTTTTTTATATATAATGCAACCAGCAAGCTCCCCGATTATATTTTTTTTGATAAATTAACATTCTGAGAACTAGTAAAAACATATAAAGATTTAAAACTTGAACATAAAAAAACAATAGCAGAATATTTCTGAATCAATGGAATGATTTTTGAAGATTGGATATATAGCTTAAAATATTTAAGAAATCTTTGTAGTCACTATGAAAATATTTTTAATAAAAAGATGACAATTAGTATCAGATCAGAATTAATTTTAGAACTCATATGAAATCAAAATACATTTATATCGTATTTTTGTATATTATCGGTATTTAATAAACTTTTAATACCAAATTTTGACTGGTGGAAAAAAGTTATAGAACTCATGCAAAAATTTAGCATTTCATCCGAACAAATTTGATTAGATAAAAAAAACCTCCCCAGTGAGCTTGAATCAGAGGCTTGGGAGGTGTTAGTGAATAAAGTATATACAAAACATATTATAAAGTCAAATCTTTTTGAAGAAAATATCAAATACGAAAAATAGGGGCTTATATAGTGTTTATATCAATTTTTATCTCTTCATGCAAAAAAAATTTAGCATCAAACTTACGAAGCCGATAGTCGGGAAACGATTTGGTGTTTTTCAGCATATCATGAAATGAGCGTGAAGTGACAAAGTAGATATGAGAAAATATGTGGTTGGTGATAGTGCATCACAGATCAATTGGAAAGTTTCCGCAAGACATCAAGAGCTCTATACCAATATTTTTCAGCAAGAAAAATCACTTCAGGTAGATATATTTTTGGATGTGAACTATAACCGAAGATGAGGAATCGTGCCCAATAGTGAGCAAGTACGTGCGTATGCGTCAGATATTCTTTCCTATTGTCATCATGAGCATATTGCCGTTAGATTTTTTTATCCCAAGCATCAGCGACTTGGAAAATCGAAGCTCATAACAACTTCTACCACTACTAATAAAGAATATTTACTGAATACTTTGGACGAAATTATCGCCAGCACGAAAACCACAAAGAAACGATATTCCTCGTTGCTCGCGGATTTTTTAAAAAAAACAGGAGAAGATTTACCAAGGAGAGCTATCATTATTTTTTCTGATTTTTTGACGATGGATGAACCGATGAAACAACTCGTTCACTATCTAAGAAAACAGCATATTTTATTCCTTTTTCAGCTACCGATAGATCCAGAACAAGGACAAAATTATAACAAATTTTTATTGAAAAATCCCATTATGCAAAACACACGTAATGAGATTGAGTTGTTACCTGAAGCATAAAACAACATATCGTCTATTGTTTCCTCTGACTACGATATATATCTTTTTTATCCATATATAACAATAAGAGTTCTGATAATTCGTTGAGCGTTTGTTTTTTTAAATTTTCCAATATTAGGTCCTCCATATTACCAAAATATTCTATGATTTCATGAATACATCATTTTGAGACGGTAGCATCTCGTTCTGGGATTCTGCAACGATTTCCAAAGCACGTATGCTTTGCCATAAGTGGTCATAATTCATCACTTTTTTTTACCTGTTGCAACTTTGCTACTATTTCTATTTCTTTTTGTTTAATCTGTTCTTCTATAGCTATTTTCTCCATATGATAGAAACAAAAAAAAATTAAAAATATTTCATCACTCCTGCCTACCGCAGGCAGATTTAATTTTTCACTTTTAACTCTTCACTATTCACTTGTTTTAAGTCCTCTCTCGAGAATAACCATTGCACTGATTGTATCTTCAGCGGCATTTTTTTTGAAATCTCATTTGAGTCCCATATCGTTGGCTGTGGTAGAAATAATATCTCCTGACTGGACACTGGTATAATCCTCTTCTACGAGTTGAATTTCAATTTCTCTATTTTCGATAATATATCCAAGACTTTTCATAAATGCTTGAATTTTTGCTTGGATATCTTTTTGTTTATCTGGTCGCCCAAGCATGATTTTACCGACATTGTGTTTTTCTATAATACCCGCAATATTAAAATACATCATTTTATCATTGAGAATA
This sequence comes from uncultured Candidatus Peribacteria bacterium, assembly GCA_964551805.1. Classification (GTDB taxonomy): domain Bacteria; phylum Patescibacteriota; class Gracilibacteria; order Absconditabacterales; family Absconditicoccaceae; genus CAJBLF01. The sequence continues at coordinate 86 of CAZKEK010000161.1, read as the reverse complement.
TATCCAATCGGGAAAACGACACTACTTCACTGAAGTGCGTATGCTAATCAGATGTATTTTGTCCCTCGATCGATACCAAGGATACT
>CAZKEK010000160.1:0-2201 GCA_964551805.1 uncultured Candidatus Peribacteria bacterium | reverse complement strand
TTAAACAAACTATACTCAATATACACATGTAAAATTACTTTCTATACGCTCCGCGAGCATATCAACAGAAACATTCAGCTCCTGAGCAACAAATTCATAAATATATTGCACATTAGCTGGATGGTTTATTTCTCCACGAACTATTTGAGGCGCCAAATACGGCGCATCTGTTTCCAGCAATATCTTTTCAGGAGCAACGATAGCCAAAGTATCTCTAATTGCCTGAGCATTTTTATAGGTAACATTTCCACAAAATCCAATATATACTTTTTCAAAGTTCGAATGCAAAACGTGAAATTCATTGGGTCCATACCCCCAACAGTGAAAATATATCGTCAAGTCAGTATAATTTTTTATAACTTCAAAAGTTTCCTCAAACGCATCCCTAGAATGGATTACCAAAGGGAGATTGAGTTCACGCGCCAAATCACAATGAGCAGCAAACAATTTTTGTTGCACAGCCAACGTAGATGCCGTATCGGGATAATGAAGATCAATACCACACTCTCAGACAGCAACTACATATTGCCTATTTTGTACTATCATATCTTTAAGCCAAGACATTTTTTCAGAAATATTTTCAGCAGTAATAATTCATTCTATACATTCCTCAGGATGCACCCAAGTGTAGTTTTTACAATACAGTCTTTGAAGTCACGCTCAGCTATTTTAGCGATTTCGATACCTTGAACGTTATACGACTCACTCGCTCCAGAGTTTACCAATCCCGCACCCCACGAAACCATAAAGGTATGGAGATAGGATTGCCAATGTTCCAACAATGGCTCAGTATTTAAATGCGTATGTGCATCATATACTTTCATAGAAAACGTGAAATCAAATAAAAAAATGCATTGCTTTACTTATATAATTTCGTACATACTAATCAACAATAACTTTTAATTATTAGGAAATAGTATGGCTGTAGTTTTGGGAATACTTATGTTTATGAGTCTTGTACTTATACATGAATTGGGACATTTTATCGTAGCCAAAAAAAGTGGCGTGAAAGTATTGGAATTTGGGATAGGAATACCGCCCAAAGTATGCAAGCTCCGAACCGACAAATCAGGAACAGAATATAGTTTAAACCTTATTCCTCTATGATGATTTGTAAGACTCAAAGGAGAAGATCCAAAAATGGAATCAGATTTCAATGCCAAAGATAGCTTTATCAAAGCAAAAATCTGAAGAAAAATATTGATTCTGATTGCAGGAATCAGCATGAATTTTATTTTTGCTCGAGTACTCTTCACCGCTATTTTTACCATGGGAACACAACCAATCTCGATTTTGCCAGAAAATGCAATGGCTACTCACCAGAATAGTTACCTTATGCCTACGATAACCTTTTTACAAAAAGAATGATTTATAAGCGGAAATCTAGTTTCTACACCAGCAAAAATAGAAAATGTTGCAGGAAATTTATTGGGACAACAAATGGGATTATTGTCAGGAGACACTATTCTTGCTATCAATAACGAACCTGTAGACATCCGAAACATCGCTACCGTCCTCAAAAAAAACATCGACAAAGATATTGCATTGGCAATAACAAGAGAACACGAAAAAATGACAAAAACAGCGCATTGCCCAGCTGATAGTTGTGTATTGTGATTGACGTTTGGATGAGGAAAACTCAACCTCAAATCCATACAAGCACCACTCTTCACGGCAATGCTTATGGGAATCAAAGAAATTCAAGCACAAACAATACTTACCTTTGGGACATTAGGAACACTAGGAAGAGATCTTCTCTCATTTGATGGAACAAGAATCAAATGATCACTCAACAAATTAACCTGACCAGCAGGAGCAATAAAATTTGGAGAAACATTATATACAGAATGATGACGAAAGCTCTACCTCGGATTCGCAGGGATGATTTCACTTGCTCTCGCGATTTTCAACGTTCTGCCTATCCCAGCTTTGGATGGAGGAAGATTGCTCGGAGTAATAATCCAATGGATAGGAAAATTTAAACCAGAAAAATATTTCAACATAGAAGGATATATCAATTTATTTTTCTTTGTCTTACTTATGGGATTGGGAATATATATTCTTCTCAAAGACTTAGTAAGATTTCGAGATATAAAAATCCCATTTATAGGATAATATAGTTTCTAAACATGTCCCCTTTTACGTCATTCCGGCTGCAACTTCTTAACCCACGCAGTTCTGCGGGGCAGGCTGCCGGAATG
>CAZKEK010000159.1:0-2206 GCA_964551805.1 uncultured Candidatus Peribacteria bacterium | reverse complement strand
TTGTTGTACGTTTTGGTAAGACTTTGACGTTTTGGCGCTTGCGGTCTTTTTCCTTGTTTGTCGGTAGATCTATCCAAACGAAGATTTCCATACGCTCATAAGGTATCTCTGATAGCAACATGTTCTGATTGTTGTACTCTAATTTTATGCGTTTTTTCTATTTCTTTGAGCAAAGGAATTTCCAAAGGAGAAACAAGCATAATCGCTTTACCTTCAGCTCAGGCTCTTCCTGTTCTTCCAATTCTATGGATATAACTTTTGGCATCAGCAGGTACATCAAAATTGATAACCAATCCCACATTTTCCATATTCAATCCTCTAGCAGCTACATCAGTCGTAACCAATACACGAGTTTCTCATGTTTTGAAGGTGTTGAGCGTAGACTGTCTTTTTCCTTGAGCCATATCTCAGTTGAGGAGTCAAGCCTTGAATCCATCTCAGATTAAAATTTGGTGTATTGTTTTGGTATTTCTTTTGGTATGAGTAAAAATAATAATTTTGTCTTGTGCATGCGCTTTGATAAGCTTGATAACATTGAAAAGTTTTTGTTCATGATCTATAGGAATATATCTATGATGAATTTTGTCTACGGTCACATCATCACCGATTTTGATAAATTCATACGTGGAAATATGTTCTTTGATAATAGCTTTCATATCATTATTCATCGTAGCAGAAAACGTAAATGTTTGTTGTACGTGCTTAAGATGTGCCCAGATTTTTTTGATATCACGGACAAATCACATATCCAGCATTCTATCCACCTCATCCAAAACAAAATAACGAGAAATGCTAATATCGATAATTTTTTGATTCATAAAATCCATCAATCTTCCAGGTGTCGCTACAACAATGGCCGGATTTTTTTTGAGAATATTTTTTTGGATCAAAGGACTAGCTCATCCATATAAACAAGCAAAAGTCACTCCATAAAATTTAGTTAAACTTCTAATTTCTTCACCTATTTGTACAACAAGTTCTCTTGTCGGCGCAAGAATCAACGCTTGCAATGTTTTTTTATTGGTATCAATACCATTGAGAATAGGAAGCAAAAAAGCTGCAGTTTTACCTGTTCACGTTTGAGATTGTCCAACAATATTTTTGCCACTAAATGCTAGTTTCATTACTTGTTGTTGTATAGGAGTTACTTCTACATATCCAATACTTTCGAGGGATCTCAACAATCCATTTTTCAATCAACATTCACTAAATAACATAATTATATTTTGATAAATAAAAATATTTTTCTGACACTATTCATCGTACTACTTTGCTAGACAATATCAAGTTTTGATTCACGAAAAGATACTCATCACGACAAAACAAAGAAATCCCAAAAGCAAAAAAAAAGAAGCCTCAAAATAAGGCTTACTTTCAAGAGTAGAAATAATTTCTACTGAAAACTATTAATAACAAAAACAAAAATCATAAGGAACGTAATGAGCAACAAAAAAGAAATCAAACTATAAAAAAAATATTTTTTTATTTTCCAATAGTAAGAATTGTTTTCTGCTGTTCTCATATAACGAGCGCAGTAGAACCTTAGTGATGATAAATAAACAATAGTAATTGCATACATTCCTCGTATAAAAAGAGGAATTACAAAGTTTTCAAAAGTCATAGATGATGTAGCTGAGGGAAACGATCTCAGACAAAATTCTAAAGCCAAAAGAAAACTAAGAATTAAAACAATGAAGATAACAGTGTTAGCAAAAAATTTAATAAAAAATTGCTTAATTTTTGGTTGTTTAAGATAAATATTTCTCATTTTTTTGTTTTTTTGTTTGAACATTACTATAATGAAAAAACAAAGTAAATCAATAGTATTTATACTATAAAAACTTTATGTGCTAGTAATTAAACAAAGAGCAGAGCAACAAGACAAAAGTAAAATTGTTTTCAGAAAAGATATTACTATATATAGAAAGAATACACATGTTTTTATTTTAAAAACAAAAAAAAGACCATGCACTATCAAAAGAAAAAAATTCTTGCTCTATTTTTTTTCACTTTGATGATCTCCGCAACATATTTCATCAAAAACATAGTAGGAGCGACAATACTGCCGACCGACAACAGCATAACAGGCACAAATATTAGTATAGCTACTATAGCAAATTATCAAGTTACTATGCAGTTCAACGGGACATTAGATTCTGGTGATAGCGTCTTGATAGAACTTATCGACACAAATACAAATACTATT
>CAZKEK010000158.1:0-2240 GCA_964551805.1 uncultured Candidatus Peribacteria bacterium | reverse complement strand
ATCGGCGTTTTAAATGTCCAAAGGTGTAAAAAAGTGGAGCAAAAATATTTATAAAAATAATTATTAAAGGAAAGGTTCTTAAGGCTTTGCCGAAAAGCCTGCGACTTTTGATTAATTATTTCCCAGTTGTTGGATTCCAGGGATTATTTACAAAGACCTGGTCAAGGCTTCGCGAGGCCCGTCGCAATGAAAAATATATTTCATGTGGTATTGGAATGATTATGGAGGCTGTCGAGGGTGGTGAGTTTTCGAAAGGAGATATTGTAAGTTTTGTTGCTCCGTGGCATCCACCTCTTGCGGAGCGAATCGTATTACCAGCTGATTTAGTTTTTAAAATTGAGAAATCAGAAACCCCAGAATTGAAGGTGGACTCTATTTTGTATTCTACGGTTACTGATAGCGCAGATAAGTGGTGGGGTGTGGTGAAGGCATGGAGTGTGTATTCCGGTATCGAGATTTCTGAGGGGTCTAATAAAGTATTAGCGAACGGAATAAGGAGTGAATTAAAAAATACTGATTGGTCTAAATCGCAGACGATTGATGCGTCCTTACCAGACTCGATTACTGACACGCATGGAGAGTTGAAGGATAGGAAATCTGGAGTGAAGACGGGTGTATTATTTGGATATGGTAACTACGCAAAGATTAATATCATTCCATATTCAAAGCCTTTTGTTGATATAAAATCAGTCCATGAGATTGATCCAACTCAGATAGTTATAGAAAAACAGGTTCAGAAATGGGACTCATCTCCTTTTCCAAGAAAGGATGAGAAGGCGGATGTCTTTTTCGTTGCGAGCTATAACCACACACACGTGCCGATTACTCTTCACGCATTGAACAAGGGTTCATATGTTGTAGTAGAGAAGCCGGTTGTAATGGATTATGCCGAGCTTGCTGAATTAGAAAAAACATTAAGACGGGTTGGTAGAAAATTATTTATAGGATTTCATAAGCGCTATGGAACTTTTAATAAGTGCGCCTTAAAAGACTTGGGCGTGAAATACGGCGATCCAATCTCATATCACTCAATAGTCTATGAGCTAATCCAACCGGAATTTTTCTGGTATAACTGGCCTGTTTCGAGAAGCACATTTCTTTCAAATGGTTGTCATCAGGTAGATCATTTCCTTCATCTGAATAACTGGAGTAAGCCAATCAATTCTGATATTAAATTATTGCAGGATGGTGCTGTTGAGGTCTGGATTGAGCTTGAGAATGGCGCAACATTTACAACCACATTTAGTGAGAAGGGAAGTTTGCGTGTGGGGCCTCGCGATATTGTGGAGCTCAAGGTTCATGGAAAAAACATCAGAATCACTGATGCAATAAAATATATGTCCGAGGATAATACGAGAATTATAAGGAAGAAGCGCATATTTAAAACGGACAGCTATAGAGAAATGTATCAGGAGATTGGAAGAAAGATTGCAGCTAACGAGGATGGAGATACTATCGAGTCCATTATTATGACATCGAAGATAATGTTGGATCTTGAGGAGAAATTAAAACAAATGAAGGGGTGGGAAGATAAGTATGACAAAGCAAAGGTGCGATTTGAGAAGTACGTTAGATAATTACAAAGAAAATACATGAAGAAAAAAATCCTCATCATAACGGATTCATATCCGCCGGAGCTTAGATCGGCTTCAGAGTTGATGGGTGATTTAGCAATCTCACTTCATGATAGAGGCCATGAGATAACAGTTCTTACCTCATATCCGAAATATAATCTTGCTAACTCAGGTCACGAGGTGGGTGCTATACCACTAGATATTGTAGAAAACAATATCCGTGTTATTCGCGTAAAGACACTTCCGCATCACAAAGTGAATTTTATAATTCGTGGAATCTCACAACTTTTTTTGCCATATATTTTTTGGTTCTCTCTAAAGAAACGAGTAAAAGAAAAATTTGATGTGGTAATCGTACACAGTCCGCCCTTGCCACTTACTATTACGACCGCAAAGGTTCAAAAGTATTATGGCGCAAAATACCTTTTGAATTTACACGATTTCTTTCCACAGAATGCGGTAGATCTCGGCGTCCTTACAATTAAGCCAATTATAAAGTTTTTTGAAAAAATGGAGTTTGGCGCATATAAGAAATCTGATTTGATTGTAGTTCCATCAAATGAGCATAAGAAGTTTTTGGAAAAAAATCGTGGAATAGCGAAAGAGAAAATTAGCGTCATTCCACACTGGATAAACATGAGTCCTTTTATTAGTGCGAAAAGAACG
>CAZKEK010000157.1:0-2302 GCA_964551805.1 uncultured Candidatus Peribacteria bacterium | reverse complement strand
AGGATATTGTTGCTAAACTTTTTTCTGTCAATCTTACTACACAACAAAACATTGCAGATACATTGAGTTTGGAAAATACACTACATCAGAAAAAAACCATATATAAAGAATTATTAAAAAATCTTATCAACGCAGTACACGTAGATATGGAAAATAGATCGACTACATTTCATTTGGATCGCACAACAGATGGAAAATGGATACATTTTAATTTTGATGATCCGATTATACAAGAATCACTTATGAAATATAGTTTTTTAAAGTCATGAGATACTATAAGTAAAGATAAAATACAAGAATTTATAACATCTATGCACAAAAATGGCTTGCATTATGCGATGGCCAAACATAGTTTACGAAAGTTTAATGAAGACAATACTCCTTATCTTGATGTCGATGAAACAGGAATTGTACTCAAAAAAGCTATGGAATTGAGCGGTGGTGAGTTTGTAGATTTACCAGCCTGAGCAAATTCATTTAATTAATTGTTATGTCAAAAAAAATAGTGCGGATAGGACACTATTTTTTTTTGATAACATATTTTTTCTACAATATTTTATTGTAAATATCGACTAAAATCATATAAACACGTTAATGAATACTGATGGATTTTTTTTGTCATATACATATACTCCTATTAGTTTTTAGTTATATTTATCATCATGATCAAATCGTTTATCAAAAAAATACTTATGTACGATAAAATCTATTATTTGCTCAAAGATAGTGTTATCTACCAAGTTTGGAAAAAATTGAATGGGCAGATAGCAAACATCATCTATGGAAACCCATCAAGTAATTTTTTCGTGATTGGGGTAACAGGAACCAATGGAAAAACAACAACAGCGAGTTTGATTCACAATATACTCAACGATCATGTAGCCAAAACTATGATGATTAGTACCGCTAACATAAAAATAGGAAATCAAGATTTGGAAAATACAAAAAAAATGACGTCACTTGATGTTTTTGATTTGCAGTCTGTATTGGCGACAGCAAAAGATTCGTGATGTAAAATCGCCGTACTCGAGACCTCATCTCATGGATTGAGTCAGTATAGATTTGAATGAGTAGAATTTGATTTTGCGGTATTGACGAATATTACTCGAGATCATTTGGATTTTCATGGAACTTTTGAACGTTATGCAAAAGCAAAAGAAAAATTATTTAGATACGTACTTACCAACAAGAAACAAAATAAATACGCAGCTTTTCCAGCGGATGATAAATTTGGAAGACTACGATTTGAAGAGATGCCATTTGACAAGAAGCTCAGCTATAGTATCGTGGGTTCTTCAAGTCTCAAGGCTGAACATATCGTCACTTCCGCTACAGGAACAACATTTTCATTTACCTATCTTGGAAAAACATTTGCTATCACTACCAAGCTTTTGGGTGAATTTAATGTCTACAATATTTTGGCTGCATTAAGTGTAGTTTTGCAAATAGGAGTACCTATAGAACAAGCGATCAAAACTATAGAAGCATTTGAGACTGTAACGGGAAGAATGGATCCTATAGAAAAAAATGGTGTACATTATTTTGTAGATTTTGCCCATACACCAGATGCATTGGAAAAAACACTTACCTATCTCAATAGTATAAAATGATCAGGAAAAATCATTACGCTTTTTGGAGCAACAGGATGTAGAGACAAAGAAAAAAGACCTATCATGGGAGAAATAGCTGATCAATACAGTGATATTCTGATTGCAACGGACGATGATCCTGATACAGAGAATAGACTCGAGATTATCGCGCAGCTCACCTCCCACATAAAAAACAAAACTCTCGGAACCAATCTTTTCATCATCCCAGAAAGAACATTGGCAATCAAATTTGCTACAGAAATAGCGCAACCATGAGATCTTGTGATGCTAGCAGGAAAAGGTCATGAAACCGTACAATTGACGAATTTTGGCAAGAGAAAATGGAGTGATAAAGAAGAGGTAAAGAAAAATTTGGGAATGTAAATTTTAGTTTTTGAATTTTGAATGAATAAAAAAATTGAACGACAATTAAAAAAACTTGAGGATATGTGATTTGCGATACCAGATCAAGAAAAAACATTATGATATTTAGAAAAAGTTGGTTATCATAGATTATCGCCATACTTTAAAATTTCAGATACCAACATAGATAAAGCAATTAGTTATTATATTTTTGACAAAAGATTAAGATTTCTTATTCTAGATATGTTAGAAGTCATCGAAAATGCGATAAAAAGTATTATTATAAATTATATATGAGAAAGCTTTTCTCATAACGATCGATATATGAATAAAGAACTCTATCAAGATAG
>CAZKEK010000156.1:0-2352 GCA_964551805.1 uncultured Candidatus Peribacteria bacterium | reverse complement strand
GTAAAGGCCGTAATCGTCTTATCATCTTTTCTTACTTCTACTTTATTGTCTTCAGCTTCTTCTACTTCGTCTCTCATCTTGCTTGCTAATTTACGCATTTTTCCTCATTTATTCGAAAAGAAATTTATCTTTTCTTTGGCGTCTATGATTTTTTTCTCGGCTCTTGCATTGGCCATTTGATCTTTTTCTATCTGTGCTGCAATTTGTTCTACTACATCGTAATAATCTCATCGATATTGTTCTACCTTACATGTTCATCTATTGAGATACAACACGCCATCGGTAAATAAATTCAAGAAATCTGCATCATGGCTAATAACCACAACCGTCTTATCATAGGACATCAAAAAAGTAATCAGATCACCAATTCCTACATCATCGAGATTGTTTGTTGGTTCATCGAGGAGGAGGATATCGGGATGTTGAATCAAAGCGTAGGCCAACAAGAGTCTCGCTTGTTGTCATCCAGAAAATTCTTTTATAGGTTTGTTCATCGGTGCATTGAAATTTACCGCCTTGAGCACTTCATCTATTTTTCTATCTATTTGATAATCTTTTTCTGCAAAAGCCGTTTCAAAAAATTCTTTGATAGACAATCAGAGCTGTTCTCTAGGAATAACCTGTCTTGCTATCGCAATAGTATTGCCTTGTACGATATTGATTTTCCCAGATTGTGGAGTAAGTTCTCCCGTAATCATCTTGAATATTGTCGTTTTCCCGGCTCCATTTTGTCCCATGATAGTGATCTTGGTATTTTCACGAATAGAAAAATCACTCTCTACGAGAATAGGATGTTTACCGTCGTTATATGCGAAAGATACGCCGTCGAAACGGAGAATTACGGGATTTTGATTTCAAGCCATTGGTAGAATATTATGTGGGTAAAATACAAGAAACGAGTATAAGAAAGTACTTTCTGTATTCAAGAAATTTTTTTGCCTACCATTCTGATTGCTTTTCCGTACAAGTAGCTATTACTTTAATTATTCAAAATTTCTATGCTTATTCGTTCAGCTACTTTCGTTAAAAGTGCATCAAAACTTGAGGAATGTCCTCAGTCAGATTTGCCAGAATTTGCGATGATTGGAAGATCTAATGTCGGGAAATCATCATTGATCAATACTATTGCCAACCATAGTAAACTGTCAAAAGTTTCTGTAACTCCCGGAAAAACCAAATTGATTGGATTCTTTTTGATGAATGATAGTCGACATCTTGTGGATTTGCCTGGGTATGGATATGCGCAAACGGGAAAGAAAAATAGAGATCTTTGGATCAAGATTACTCACGATTATTTTATTGGAAGAGAAAATCTCAAAAAGGTCTTTGTGTTGGTGGATGGTAATATTCCTCCACAAGCCATTGATCTCGATTTTATCTACAGTTTGGATCAGAAAAATATTCCTTTTGCTATTATTATGACCAAAATAGACAAAGCAACGCAAAAATCATTGAGTTTGCATACCCGTTTGCTTAAACAGCAACTTGCTGGTTTTCTTACTACTATGCCAGATATTTTTACTATTTCCAATGTTACCAAAAGAGGGAAGGAAAAATTGCTGGAGTATATTGAAACTTTAATGGCTGAAAAATAGACTAAATGTTGCCGAAAAATAGACAAAAAATAGACGGGTAGTGGTTCAGAAAATAGCTATCTTTGGTCAATTGTTTGTCAGTCCGGTGTGCCGGACTATTTGTCCTTTGTTTAAATGTAATGTTATATCTCAAAGTCACCAATCTTGCAAAGTCATTTACGTCCAAGGTCCTTGTCGATCATGTAGATTTTACTATTTCTAGATGACAAAAAATCGCATTGGTTGCCAAGAATGGAGCTGGGAAGTCGACGTTGCTCAAAGTATTGATGAAGGAAATAGATTTGAGTGATGGAAGTATAGAACGAAGAGAGGGGATTCGTATTGGCTATCTTTCTCAAGAAGTTCGTCTCGATGAAAGCAAAACCGTTCGTGAATGTTTATTTGATTTTGATACGACGCAGTTTTGGGAGCAGGAAGTGGAATTGAATATTGCCATCAATAAGCTTCGCATAACGTCGTATTTGGATCAGAATATTTGAACTTTGTCGGGAGGAGAAAAAAAACGTGTAGCGCTGACCAAGACGTTGATGGGCAATCCGGAAATGTTGATTCTTGACGAGCCGACCAATCATTTGGATCTGGATATGATAGAATGGCTTGAACGATATCTCAAAAACCATCGTATTACCTTGCTTATGGTAACGATTTATAGTTTTTTTTTGGAATGTGTATTTCCCCTAATTTTTGATTTGCTTAGAGAATAAATAATTTGTTTCCCGGGAATTTATCTTAATAATTCCAAAACCCAGGCATTTGG
>CAZKEK010000155.1:0-2379 GCA_964551805.1 uncultured Candidatus Peribacteria bacterium | reverse complement strand
CTAGATGAATCTTACTGCCATCCAAAAAGTTGCTGATGATATCAAAACCATTACTATCCAATGAGCAACAAATATTGCCAAAGCTGGGATTGAAATTTTAGGAAAAGAAATCAAAACGCAAAAATTTTCTAGTATAAAAGAATTTGATGCTTTCTTACATAAAGCAATAGCTATCATCAAATCTGCCAGAGAAACAGAACCCATGCTATTCAATGGACTCAAAGCTTGTCTTGCAGCATATTCTTCGCTAGTAAACTCATCTGCAGATCTCAAAACAATACAATCTACGTTGTATAAAACCTGCAAAGCGTATGTCCAAGATATTCAAACAGAGGAGTCATTAAGACCATTGATTGGAAGCAAAATTATCAAAAAATGAGCAACGATTATGACGCATTGTCATAGCGGTTCTGTAGTCAAAATACTTACAACAGCACACCAACAAAACAAAAATATTCGTGTATTCAATACAGAAACGAGACCATTGTACCAATGAAGAAAAACATCACAAGATTTGATCAAAGCTGGTGTTCCAGATACCATGATTACGGATGATGCTGCACCATTTTTTGTAGACAATATTTATGAATCAGACACAACGATTGATATGGTTATTATCGGTTCTGATGCTATCAAAATGGACGGAAGTATTTACAACAAAGTAGGAAGTTTTGCTATTGCAATGTCCGCTTGGCATTCAAATATTCCAGTATATATCGTAGGAAGTTTGCTCAAGGTTGATACAGAAAATGCTATAAAAATAGAACAAAGATCGGGAAACGAACTCCGAGAGGATGCTCCGAAATGATTAAATATTATCAATTACGCGTTTGACATGGTTCCTGCCAAATTTATCACAGGAATTATCACCGAATATGGAATTATCAAACCAAAAGATATCAAAAAAGAAGTAAAGAAAAATTATCCATGGATGCTCCAATAATAAAAAAATTTATACACATGCAAAAATATGGTAGAAAAGTTTTCAGAACAACCAACCAATAATGATACGCTCGCCAAAATGATTCAGCGTAAATTTGGTATGAATCGAAATACATTTAGAAACAACAATACCCAGCGATTGGCAAAAATGGCATGAGTAGAGGAGTCTGAATATATAAGAGCAAGAAAAGATAAAAATTCTGAAAAAAATATTGCCTACAATGAAACAATCAGAAACAGGATTTTGAAAAATGACATACTTCCCTTACAGGAGGTTTCTAAAGTTCTACAAAAATTTTCTCCAGACCAACAAAAAGCTATTGTAGAAGCATTTCCTGACAAAAAAATAAATACCTATTTAGCAAACATTTCCCCTACACAGCTAGAAAAATTTCTTACACTTACACCAACACAATTGGTAGCTTTTCTCGAACAAGAACTAAAAAAAGTTCAAGACAAAAAAGAAAAAATCAATCAAAAAACACCGTGATCAGAAATAAATGATGCAACAACAGAGCAGGTAGTAAGTCTAAATCAGCTTATTCATGTCGAAGAAAAAATTGATAATTTTATTAAAAAATATGGAATCAAAGAATTAGAAAGAGATAAAACTACAGGAATATTTGTAGACAAAACTACAGAACAAAAATTCCAATCATTTTCTACCCAACTTACTCCCGAGCAAAAAACACAATACGAACAATTAAAAACAAATAAATGAGAAAAAGTGGCTGATACCTTTGTAAGAACATTGTATCAAACACAAATGCTGCAGACACCAGAAATTCAAGCAAAACTGAGTGAAGAAGCAAAAACCGAATTTGCAGGAATCGTCCAGGAATTCTATGTTACTAGCAAAAACCTTGATATCGATATGTCGTCATTTGGACTGGAAGCAATGTATCAAAAAGCAAAAGCATATCTTATCGAAAAATACACGACTACCGATACCTATCAAAAACTTAGCTACAATATAAATAGCGCTCCAGCAGTAAATGAATATTTTAGCAACAATACCACAACAGAACTCGTTCCAGAAAACAGAAAAGATAAAACCTATTATACCCAATTATTACGCTGGTATCCAGCATTGGACACGGTTCACGACGGCAAAAAACTATCAGAATATCTTCCCTATTTCAATGAGGATATGACGATAAAATCAGAAGTACCGGAGCAACAAAAAAAGATAATGATAGCATTGCTTCCTCAGTTCAAACAGCAAGGCAAACCGTATGAAAAAAAACTGCTCGGTATGACCAATTCATTGACGCAAACGGTTGCAGTAGAACAATGTATTACCACACTTCAGTCGTATATGGATGTGAATATTAGCGAAAAAGACAATGTCATGCAACAGCTCACCATAGCAGAAAATCGTGATGCGGTATCAGAAAATCTTGTAGTCAAAATCAATGGTACGCTCAAGGAAAAAAA
>CAZKEK010000154.1:888-2420 GCA_964551805.1 uncultured Candidatus Peribacteria bacterium | reverse complement strand
GCCAATAAAGCAAACTATTTATAAATAAGCGGAACAAGAAACACAAAAATAGTAAATTCATTTAATTTTTTGATTGATTTTGAGGAAAAATTGGGAATACACCCATTAATACATCCATAGCAAACACGCTCTTATCATAATATGTCACAAATACCCACCAAAAATGTCGTGAAAATAACGAGTCATTAGGACACTTCCAGCGAAATAAAAACACAAAATGTCGTGAAAACGACTTGAAAATGTCGTGAAAAAACATATATTAGATCATGGTTGTTTTATAAAAATATTCGGATGATCAAAAAATATGAAAGACAAAACTTGCTTGTTAAGATTCTAAAGGATAATGGCAATTTGCAAATCTCTGATTTTTCACCAATATTGAAAAAATATAACATAGACGTAGACGATAGAACTATCCTTAGAGATCTCAATAATTTAATAGATCAAAATTTTATATCCAAAAAAGGGAAAGCCAAAAGCACCTATTATCATATTGCCGATAGCAATAAAATCTTTGAAAATATAAATGTAGAGAAATATTTCACAAAAGAGTATGAAAAAAGAGAAGTGCAAGAAAGTTTCAATTTTGAGATATTCGACTCTTTACAAAAAGATATATTTTCTCCTGCAGAACAAGAAAAATTACAAGACCTACAAGCCAAATTTATCAAAAATATATCAAAATATGATAGTCAAACACTAATCAACAAAGAATATGAGAGGATAATGATTGAATTTTCTTGGAAGTCATCAGCCATCGAATGAAATACCTATTCACTTCTCAATACAGAAGCACTCATCAAGGATAATATCAAAGACGAAACCAAGACTCCAGAAGAAACACAAATGATATTAAACCACAAAGATGGATTTAATGAAACAATCCAAAATAAAGATAGATTTTTACACGTAAAATACGGAGACATAGAATATATTCATTCTGTTTTAACAAAGAAGTTACGTGTTACAAAAAACATTAGAAAGCATGGAGTAGGAGTTACTGGAACAAAATATAGACCATTAGACAACGAATTTCAGATAAAAGAAGCTCTTGAAAAAACAACCAAACTCATAAACGAAAAAAAATCGTTTTTTGAAAAAGCATTTATAGCATTGGTGTTAATTTCTTATATTCAACCTTTTGAAGATGGAAACAAAAGAACAGCAAGAATGTTTACCAATACAATACTTTTAGCACACAACTCGATACCTCTTTCATACAGGATTATTGATGTAGTCGAATATAAAAAAGCAAGCATTTTATTCTATGAAATAAACAATATTTCTTACTTCAAAAAAATATTTATAGATCAATTTGAAGATGCAGTAAATAATTATTTTAATTAACCAAAATTAATAAAAAATTTATAGCTTTACAAAAAAAATTTGAACGGTTTTATTAATTGCCACATGTATTTAGCTACAAAAACATCATTTTATCTTATTATCTCTCCAATGTTCTTCTATTATCTCATCACAACGATTATAAGTTTTTCTTTGGTGGTTTTATCCTATGTTATGCCAGAAAGTTT
>CAZKEK010000154.1:0-878 GCA_964551805.1 uncultured Candidatus Peribacteria bacterium | reverse complement strand
TAGAAAAATAAGGTATGAGACACCTAAATTTTGTTTCAAATTAAGAAATCGAGAATAGAGATTTTTTAGAAAGTGGAAAGGGTTGACTTTTTGTAGAAATAACATATAAAAAGATATTTATCATTGATATATTCATTAACCATGAAAATAATCCAAACGACAAACTCCAACCTTTTCATTGAAAAACTTAGAAGTGAAAGTAGAGAACATCTAGAACTATTAGAACTTCTATCAGCGACTGATAGTATCAGTGGATTGCGAAAAGTATATGAAGCAATAGAAAAATACTTTAAAGGAGATATCTCTGAAGATAGTTTTAACAATATACTCAGTTTTTATACTGATGATGTTGATAAAATCAAACAATCAATAGCCAATGAATTTCTATTAAAATTTATAAATAATGAAATATCAGAAGAAGATTTTAATAAAACATATGAAGTTATTCCAGCATTAAAAGCAAAATACAGCATGTACCAAAGAAGTTTAAAAAATTCTAATGAAATCTTTGATGTTTTCATAAAGGGAAATAATAATTATAATTCAGTTGATAGTCATCCAGAAGAAAAAACAAGACCATAATAGGTTGTAATCTTATTTAAATAAGAACTCGGACAAAAAAAACCGAGTTTTTTTATAATTGAAAAAGTTCAAATTTTTCCTATAATAAAAAACATATTACAAATAAAGCAAAAGAAATAATGTAATTTGATTTATCTTTTAATTTACTATATGAAAAGAATGATCTACGCACTTATCATTTTCGTCGTCATTATTGGACTCTGGTCACTCTGGGGATTTTTCGGTTCAAACGTCGAACAAGCAGACTATACGGTAGTCAAACAAATGAATGGCTACGAAATAAGAGAATCTCCAGA
>CAZKEK010000153.1:0-2422 GCA_964551805.1 uncultured Candidatus Peribacteria bacterium | reverse complement strand
TAAGTTTCAATGGCTCTATACCAAGCAACAATCCAATATGTGCAGTATCAGAAGTACATCCATTGTTTACTATGTGAGTGAAGGTGATTCCTTGTTTTTGGATAAGATCAAAATACGGAACATTATTGTGTATTTTACCTACATTCAAAGAATCTATTGGCGACAACGATTCGGCGAAAACGAGGATAACGTTTGTCTTTTTTTGTAATCATATTTTTTTGGTAAAAAAACTTTGATAACTTCTTGTAGAATTAGCAGCAGTTCATCATCCAAAACTTTCTTCTAGTGCCAAAAAATTTATAGAAAATATGTTGTCAGGGATTGAACTAAATCACCCGGGTGCATAAGCACCAACACCCAAACAAGACAATCAAAAAACAATAAGATAAAGGGAAAGCAATAGTCTTTTATTCTTTTTGTAATGCTTGCTTTGTACGAGAAAAAAAATAGCGATACAGATCACACAAATCAAAAAAACGATACTGATAATCATCCCCAAAAAATTACCTAATGATGGATTGATAAATTGATTGATGTCCAAGATAGAAATTCTACTTTGGAGAAAATAAATAGTAAAAATATCTAGAATAAATAGAAAAAAAATAATCGTGATGATGATAGCATTGAGTACTTTTACTAGGGTTTTTTTGATATACATATTGATAGCTACAAGTCACAGCAACACCAAACAGACCAAAAAATCACTGACAAAATATCATAAATAATGAGAAAGCGTAGCCGAAAACGTTCACTCTTGAAACACTTCTCAAAACGAAATAAACAAAAAAATTTGTTTGATAGGCAGACAAAGAAATGCAAGCACAACAATGGTTCTTCATAAAAACGGCGTCGTACGAAACGATTTAATAAACGCTTTTTTTACAGATTTTGCTAGAAAAAAAAGTTTTTTTTTCATAAAATATTTTTGTTGGTAAATACAAAAAATAAGACACGCTATAGTAGATATTTATCTAGGGTTTGCAAACAAAAATTATCATTCTTGTTGTTTATTTTCTCCTCATCTCAATGTTCGACTATTGTTTTTTTGTACAGCTTCACCAAGCTGATCGAGTGAAAGTTTTTTTTCTTTGATAAGTTTCTGAAATTTAAATCTATCTATTTCCATTGCGTCGTTGAGCAATCACAATTTTTCCAAAATATTTTTTACTGCTGTCTTGTTTATGATGCTGATATTTTCTGCTTGTGAAGCGGATATTTTTGCTGTATTTCAAAACAATTTTCGCAGATTATTTTTTTCTAGATATTCGACCAACAATACTTTGATCAGCTCTTTATCATTCTTCGCTTGCGACTCTTGCTTAGATAAATTGACATATTCATCGACCAATCCTTTCACGGTTTTTTCTCCCAAATCACTGCCTACTACTTCATCATCAAATTTCAAATGAGCAAATAATGGACAGAGTGAATAGTATTCACAATATCTACAAAACGTATTTTCTTTCGGCTCAAAACATTTTTTGTTACCCATATTATAATGAAACTTTTTATCTTCAATATCGAGTATTGTATCTGCATATTTTTTGGTGACCGTAGCCAAGAGCTCATCGGTAATCTCCCACTCGTCCATCAAATCAAAATGAAGATAATGCAATCTGGCTTTTATATTCTTATAGTACTTCGCATAGTTCTGTTGTACTCACAAAGCATATAAAGTAAGTTGTTCCCTATATTCTTCCTTGCTCTCTGGTGGTAGATTTTTATTCGTTTTATAGTCATTGATGACAAATGTTTCTCATTCTTTATCCAATCTATCGATGAATCCGCGGAATTTTATCACGTTTTTGTCTCCCTTTGTAAAGGGAGATGGCGAAGCCAGAGGGATTTGTAAAACATCATTATTCATGGTCGGATTTAAATCAAAAATTATTGACGCTTCCGTCGCAACGACACTGATATTTTCAAATGGACTATATTTATCATAATAATTCGCGACATAATGGATACCTCTGCGAATGTAGTCCTCGAGTGTCTGTTCTCATTTCAGTTGCAATTCTTTTTCTTTGGTAGCTTCCTTGATTTCACTATCTCGTTGATCTTTAAACTTCACCAAAAGATCATCCTTGCTCGGGATTTTAAACACATTTATCTGATTATATAATCGTTCCAATGCTGCGTGGACGCTATGCCCGAGGATCAAATCCGGACTCGATTCAAATTCTTTTTCTTGGATCTTGTCGACATATTTATATTGGTACTTGCGTGGACATTGCAAGAAAGTTTGGGTTTGTGAGAAAGAATAGACCACCATAACTACATGATAAATGATAAATGAGAGATGATAAATTGATAATATATTTTCAACGCAAGTTTACAAGACAGAGAAAATAAAAAAAAGAGTTGAAAATGCTCTACAGGACTAGAAGCAATATATTTTTCATATCAACACATCAAAAACAAT
>CAZKEK010000152.1:0-2458 GCA_964551805.1 uncultured Candidatus Peribacteria bacterium | reverse complement strand
AATTCCCCTCTGTATTTCAAAGCTTTTTTCTTACCGTACAAAAAGGAGAGCCTTATATTTTCTTGGCTAGGTTGAGTATGTGTTGTTTTGTTTCGCTAGAAATCTTGTTGTCTTTGGTAATCCTTTGGATGTGGCTTTGGATTATAGGGAGGATGATTTGTTTCATGGCGAGGTATTTCTTTTCTTCTTCTATATTTCCTTCATTCAATTCTTTGTCTCGTCGTAGTTGAAGTTCCAGCAATTTCTCGTGGTTACTTTCGTCTTTGGCTGCTTGAGAGATGGTGCTTTCTGGAAGATGGCTGATAATATATCCTATAAGCTCTCTGATATTTGCTCGTCTATCATGTGTTTCTACAAATTGACTGATGAAATCTTGATAAAATAGTGCAGCTACCAAGAGTTCTCTATCGATTTCGTATTTTTTTTCTGTCTTTCTGGTATTTTGTTGAAGGATGAATTTTCCTTCGTTTTTTGCGAATTGTCTATATTGGACATCCATGATCTCGTATCTTATCCCTAATTTTTCTCCTAATACTTGGAGGTAATGGTCTTGCATAGGGATGCTGTTGATATTCAAGATGAGCTCGAAAAGGATGTTTAATATCTTTTGTTTGTCGATCGGCGACGTAAGGTCAAATTTCTTTTTTAAATTTTGGAAAATAACATAAAATCCATCCTGACTATTTTTTCGTTGGGTATCGAATTTTTCTTTTCCATCTGCCGTATTTGCGAGTTCATCGACATCTTTGTATCCTTCGGGAAGGGTAATGATTTTGGGGAATATATTGTGCTGGTATGATAATGTTAACGCTCTTAAACTTGCTTCTTGTCCAGCATTGTCGCTATCAAACAACAAAAATACATTTTCTGTATATCTTTTGATAAGCTTAAGATGCTCGGCAGTTAGTGCAGTTCCACAGGTGGCTACTCCTATATGATATCCTAGTCTTGCCAATGCGATAACATCCATTTGTCCTTCGACGATAAAGAGGGCATTGTGTTCTTTGATTTGGTTTTTTGCTCGATTGAGTCCATAGAGTAGCTTAGATTTTTCAAATGCTTTGTGTTCAGAGCTATTGAGATATTTAGGTTTGTCTTCTGGGTTGACCACTCTTGCACTAAATCCTACGACATTATTCATAGTATCGTATACGGGAAAGGTGATTCTATGTTTAAAAAAAGTATAGATATCTCCTCATGTTTGAGATTTTTTTGCTATAGAAGCTTCTATAAGGTCTTGATCAGTAAATCATTTGCTCTTGAGCTCTTGGATCATTCCGTAATGTGAATCTGGAGCATATCCAATACCAAAATCTTCTATCGTTTTTTCATCTAATTTTCTTTTTTCTATAAGATATTTTTTGGCTTCTAGATGTTTGGTAAGTTGCTCTACAAAATATTTTTGTGCTATTTTGTGTATGCGTTTTATTTTTTCTTTTTCGTCTTGTCGATGATCTTGTTTTTGTGTGTCTATTTGATATTTTGCTAGATCAATGTTTGCTTGTTTTGCTAGTTCTTTTGCAGCATCCCAAAAATCTATTCTTTCTATCTCTTGGACAAAAGTAATGAGATTTCCTCCTTTTCCACAACCAAAACATTTGAAAATTTGCTTGCTTGGTGATACCATAAATGATGGTGTTTTTTCGTTGTGAAATGGACAATTACCAGAAAAATTTGATCCAGCTCTCTTGAGTGGCATATATTTTCCTATAACATCTACGATGTCTAGATTGGATAAAATGTCTTCGGCAAGTTTACTCAAACGATATGATATCTATATGATAAAATGTGCTGTCTAGATAGAGTGTAACAATTTCTCTTCTTTTCTCAAACAAAAATAGATGACTTATTTTGTCTCGATAATGATTCGTTTGTTTTTTTGTTTTTGTGAAAAGTGTCGCGTTACGACACTTTTTTTGTTTATACTCCCATAAGCTGGACATTTCTTGTGTGTGGTTACACAAGATCCTAGTACTATTGCTAGGATAATAATAGTTATTGCTTTTTTCATCGTATTATTATTTTTTGTTTCTATATACTCTGTATATGTATATATATATGTTGAAAAAGCTATATGATTCTGCTGTCCCTATTTTTTTATTGTATATAAAAGAGATACAGATGTTCTTTGCTGAGTTTTTTTGCTACGGCTTTGATATCTTGCAGCGTTAAGCTTTTATATTTTTTTAATATCTCTTCGAGGGATTCTATTTTTTTATATATGAGATGTTGAGTACCTACAAAACTTGCCATTTCGTCTGATGACTCTATTCCCATTTGGATTTGTCCTTCGTTGTATCCGATAGCGTTGTCAAACTCTTCCTGCGTGATGTCTCCGTCAGCTATATGTTGTATTTCTTCAAATATTTTTTCTCTACCAAAATCTAGCTTTTTTTTGTCGATTCCAGCTCTAATGACAAATACTCCTGTGTCTTTTTGACTCATGTGACTTGCTTTT
>CAZKEK010000151.1:0-2541 GCA_964551805.1 uncultured Candidatus Peribacteria bacterium | reverse complement strand
TATTAATATAGCACTTGATAAGTTGATGAAGAATTTAAAAAAAATTGAGAAAAAATTAGCTGTTTCTAACGTAAAAGAAGAACTAAAAGATATCAAAGATCAAAAAAATCTAACCAAGTATGCTAAAAAAATTACTTAAATAAAAGATTTAGATCAAATGATATCATTATATGTGTATCATTACTTGAAGGATTGTTTAAATAAAGCACCAGGAAAACCTAGTCCTGCTAAACCTAAAGCTGCTAGCCCTGTTAAACCAAAGGCTAGTCCAGCTAAACCTAAAGCTGCTAGTCCAGCTAAACCTAAGGTTGCTAGCCCTGCTAAACCTAAGGTCGCTAGCCCTAAAGCTGCTAGTCCTAAACCAGTGATTAGTCCAAATTTTATCAAGGGTAAATCTGAAGAATATTTATTGGGTATTCTTATTCGTTATCACCCCGGTAAAAACATTGAAAGTGTAAAAGATTATAATAAAATGAGTACAGCTGCTATTCCTGGTACCATATCAAAATTACAACAAGTTAAGGATCATATTGCTTCTCGTGATGTAGATGTAAAAAATGTCCCTATACCTAGTGCAAAAAATAAAGAAGAAGTTGTTAAAGCATTATTAAAAGCCATCCGAATAAAACTTGCAGAAGATTTAGAAGAAGTTGTTGTTAAAGATGAAAAATATTACAAAAACTTGTTAAAAGACAAAAAATTCAAAGAAAATGCTTCTCTTAGTTATTTAATGGCTTTACATGATGGGAAAAAATGTGATTACGATGCACCCTGTGATGATGGACAAGAATGTGATTTAGAAAATCAAAAATGTGTACCGGAAACAAATGAATCTTATTATGATGATCTTGAACGTAAAAAATATAACGGAAAATCATTTGTAGGAAGTCACTCTAAAATAGAAAAACTGGCTTCACCTAAAGCTCCTTCACCCAAAAAAGCTTCGCAAAAAGCTCCTTCGCCAAAAAAAGCTTCTCCAAAGGCTCCTTCTCCAAAGGATGAAGTAAGTGAAGATGAAGTAGAAGCAATTGATTTAGAAGATATCGTTCCTACTGATCTTTCTAAACTTTCTGAATTACAAAAAGCGTTAGTTGAATGTCTAATGCCATCTAACAAGGCATCTGCTCGGGAAATACCATCAAAATTTAAACCTAGAAAATAAAATGATATTTATAATAAAAATTATTATAAATAAAGATTGCAAGCTGTCTTTTAAGAAATACTATTTCTTAAAAATCAATCAAAAAAATAATCAAATAATTCACTAAAAGATAATTCTTCTGCTATTGGTATACCAGTATCTTTTGTATAGTCTTTGATAAAAAATAAACTTTCTGCTACACATTCATATGTCAATTCATAATATTTTTCTTCAATATATGATTCATCTAACTCTATGTTTTGTAGAGAGTTAGATGAATCATAATCATCATTATCTTGTTCATACTTTTGTTGTTTATACTTATCAACATTGACATTGACATAGTCTTTGTCACTACTCATGTTTATTAATATTTTGAACTTTTTTTATAAATTAATTTACAAAAAGTCTCAAACGAATGTTGTTTATATACCATGTTTTTTCTTTTTAAAACAGACATTAGATGTATAAAGATTACACATAAATCTTTTTCATATTCTTCATACCATTTTTGATATGTACTGAATTGTTTCATTTATATTTATAATAAATTTTCTTTAGACTGTTTTTTAACAAAACAAACCTACCTATTGATTTAATTCATTTAATTCTTTCAATTCTGGTCCAAGTTCTTCATCTAATTCTGCATCAGTTTGTTTTTTATTTTTTTCTTTTTTATCATTATCACTATCATTATCATTTTCATTATGATTTTCATTATGATTTTCATTGTCTTCATCTTCCATCACTTCTACTATAGCCGGAGGCGATTTTATTGCGTGTTTAAATGAAGGTACAGAATTTGAAAAAATAGCTATATATTCGTCTTGCGTTGGTGGTACACGTGTTGGTGTAGACATTGGTGTAGACATTGGTATAGACATTTGTTGTACAGAATTAACTTGTCTTACTTGTTGTTTTGATTGAGTTTTAATTGTTTGTTCATTCATAAACTTATTTTTTAAATCACGCTCTTTAAACATCTTAAATAATTTGTATTCTTCATCAAGCTCGAACGACGAAGATGCTATATGTTTTTTTAATTCTAAAATTTCTTGTTGTAAAACACTAGTTACATGTACTAATTGATCAATACGACTTTCTAAACGATTTTCTAAATTCTTTGTTCGATTATAAAAAAAATAAGAAAGTGAACCTAACGTAATAATTTCTAATGAAATATGCATTATTAATTTTTTATCTTGAAGAAATGCCATTGCCATTTTACTTTTACTTTACAATAATCTTTAAATCCTAATATGAAAACTTTTTATACATTTACCTTGCCTAAAAAATAGGTGTAAAGTTAAAATTAAGATGCTCAAAAATTTCCTTTACAATATCATCATGAAAACTTTTTCGGTCTAACGTTTTCAACATTTTGAAATCTTCTCTTTTAC
>CAZKEK010000150.1:0-2579 GCA_964551805.1 uncultured Candidatus Peribacteria bacterium | reverse complement strand
TTTTTATCGGTTTTTTGGTAGTTTGTGTCTGTAAAAAGTGGCTGAGCGTGCATGGAGTTCTGATTTGTTTTTCTTGAAATATTTGGCTAGGAAAAGGTGCAAAATATCCTAAGTCATGGAACATCATTCGTTTTTTTGCGGGGCTATTTTTGCTTGCTCGTATGGGTGCTCGACCGAGATATCTCATGACACTGTTGTATCGGATAAGGTCTGGTTTCATTTTTTTTATCTTGCGTTGTAATTTGATAGCTTCCCAAAAATTCCCTATACCTGTTATGATTCCTAGATATTTTACCAATTTTCCCAGTACTCCTGATGGTACTGTTCATCAGAATAATTCCACTTCATATCCGTGCTGTTCCAATAAATCTTTTACGTCGTTGATATAGGTTTCTATCCCTCAAATTCTGTTGATAAAATCTGAGACTATGATGATTTTTTTGGTTTCTTTCCTGGCAAGTGCGTGGAAACGAACGATTCGAGAATCTTTTGAATAATTATGTAAATTAACGTTTGTTCAGTTTCACAAATCCCCCTTCGTTTCCCCCTTTATCAAGGGGGTGTTTAGTGAGATTATTAAGTTATGGAGTTTTTGTCCGGTGGTAGTTCCTGGTTGGTTGGCGAGGTCTAGTTCGTCGTTGATAAAATCTTTGAGTCATCATTTGGTGTAGCCGATAGGCGGTAATCATAGCTGTATTGCGGTCAATGCGGAAAGTCCAAACGTTTCTAAACATTCTGATGGTATCAAACAATACTTACAATTTACTACATATCTTTTTATGGTTTCTAAATTTTGTCGTCAGAAAAAATGTATTTGTGGATATCTGCTTGCCAATTCTTGGATTTTTTTTTCTCTACTTCCTGAACCAAAAATAAAGAGTTCAACTGGTAGTTCTTTATTTTTTTTTCCGAATATCTCAATCATATCGATGATAGCATCGATTCATTTTTCTTGTTCAAGTCTTCCGAAATAGAGGAGTCAGAGCATAACAACAATGCAGAATGTAAAATGCAGAATTCAGAATTAAGAATTATTCGTCAAATTTAAGTATAGGATAACTGTGAAGATCGATTCCATATTTTTGGTAGGTTTCTATAACACCAAGGTCTCATTCGTCTTTTCCTGTGAGTCACAATAATTCTAATCATTCTTTTACTTTTTCTACGCTTGTACTTTCTATTTCTAGGTATGTTGGTATTTTTGGTCGTGAGTCGATACAAAATTCTATTTCATTGTATACATATACTTTTCTTTTATTTTCTTGATATACCATAACCTCTCGTTTTAGTTTTTTTAATATTTCTGCCATAGTATCAAAGTCATCTACCTTTACTTCTAATTCCTGAGTAGATCAAATCTCAATTCCTCATCTGTCTTTGTAGGTGAGTGTGGTTTTGTCTCCTTTTTGACGTAAACGAAATCGTTTCCCTTTCCCATCAGCATGAGCTTGGATATCAAAAACTCGTCTTTTCATCAGTGTTGTATTTTCGGTGACTACGGCTCATATTTTTTGTAGTTTTTCTTCAATTTCTTGTACATTGATCTCGAGAACTTTGGTTTCGAATTCTTGCATGAGCGTGTGTTATGGAATAAAAATTATTTTATCTTGTTTTTTCGTTCTTCTAAACTTAATTTTTGACCATCAAGTACTTCTCAACTATATAACTTTCGGAGTACTGAAAGAGCTGAACATTGCTCGCATTTGCTTCGTTTGTTGAAGTTACAACCGCCTTGTTCTTCTCGAAGTTTGATACAAAAGTCTATTTCTTTTTTGATGTCTTCTTTCATGTTACTGGTTTTTTACTAGCTAAAATTTTAGTTTTTTGTTCTCTTCGTTCATTGATGTTTTTGTGGTGACCGCTCAGTAATATTTTTGGGACTTTCATTCAGAGGACTACTTCTGGTTTTGTGTATTGTGGATATTCGATATTGTTCATGTCTTTTTTTATATTGTAGCTTTCGTCTTGTCGGCTAGCTTCTTCTTTGATGACTCACGGGATGAGTCTGGTTATCGCTTCGATCATGGTCATGGCTGGAGTTTCACCGCCGAGCGTGATGAATTGTCAGAGAGAAATCTTTTGGAATTGTTGTTTATATTTTTTTTTCATATATCGTTCAAAACGATAATCTATTCCTTCATATCTGGTGCAGACAAAAATAATATGTTCTGATTCACTCAATGTATGGGCTACTTTTTGCGTAAAAATTTCCTTTGTGGGAGATGGGAGAATAATTTTCAATTTTCAATTTTTAATTTTCAATTTTTTGATAATGGATTCTACTGCGTCGATTGCGGGTTGTGCTTTCATAAGCAATCCTGCTCCTCATCAGTAAATACTATCATCTACGGTTTGGTGTCTGTCGGGACAAAATATTCTTGGATTGGTAAACGTGAATTTCAAAATCTTCTTTTCCTGCGCTTTTTTGATGAGTGAGGTTTCTATGAAACTTTTGAAGATGTCTGGGAAAATGGAGACTATGTGAATATGCATTTGATGAATGATGAATGATGAAAAATGAGTGATTTTCAAATCCTCCGTCCGCATCGGCGGACACCTCCTTTATCAAGGAGGACATT
>CAZKEK010000149.1:0-2583 GCA_964551805.1 uncultured Candidatus Peribacteria bacterium | reverse complement strand
TTTTTAGTTGTTAGTTGAATTGTTATGTCAGAAATCAAAAAAAAATATAATCACTGCAATATAGAATCAGAAATGCTCAAAAAAAAATATTTTCAAAAACTTTTTGCTAGCAAAAAGACAACAAAACGAGATACGATAATTACTCAGTTACCTATAGATATATCCAAAGACATAACGTTAGCATCTATTAGCGATACCATAAGAGAAGATGTAGTAGCCAAATACCAAACCATGAAAGGAAAAAAAACTAAGCTTATCCCACTTTTTGATGCTGAAGAAAAAAACATAAAAACAGAAACGTACCAAAACCTACTTATCAAGGCAGGAATTTTTTTCGACATCGACAACGAAAACATTACCTACTCAGAAAAAAACACAAATTTTGTAAGAAATATGTTTGTCCAACTCGTAGAAGAATGACGTATTTACGAAGATTGCTCAATAAATTATCGAAGTATTGAAGAGCAAAAAACACTAAGTACAGAAGAAATAGAACGAAAACAACAACAAACAAAACAATACAACATGAGATATTTTATAGACACAAAAAATATTTCACTGATTGTACCAACCACATTTCCAGAGACCATCTTTGCAGATGTTGCACTCGCAGTACATCCCGACGACAAGAGGTATAAAAAACTTATAAAAAACAAAGTAATTATTCCTATCATAAACAAATCTATACCGATTATTACCGACGAATCAGTTGATCCAACCAAGGGAACAGGAATCATGAGAATTACTCCAGCACACGACAAAAAATCGCTCATCATCGCACAAAAACATGGACTAGAAACCAACAAATTTGCCATAGACAAAAACGGATGTTTTGCCAAAACAGCAGGTGATTTTTGTGGAAAAAAAGCATGTGATTTTATCAAAAACATCATAAAAAATTTAGATGATATTCACAATCTTGAATCTACCAGCTATTGTCAGATAGATTATCCAATAAACAAAAAAACTGGAGAAAAAGCACGACCACTCCTCTGTAGCCAATTATTTATCAAGACCGAAAAAGAAGCCGAACACATCCAAAAAGCACTCGAAGAATGAACACTCCAAATCAATCCAGAAGATCAGAAAGAAAACTTTTGAAATATACTACAAACTATAGAATATTGGCCAGTAACCAAAGAAGATGCAAAATGATATGCACTTCCTTTTTGGAAAAGTAAAAGCGGAAAAAAATATTTTATTTCTGACAATAATTTTTTAAATCTTCCCGCAAAAAAAACAAAAAATAAACATATCATACTTTCCTTGATTATATTCAATTTATTGGTAGATAAACGTCTAAAATCATTGTTTAGCATAGAAGAATGTATCGATGTATTGTTAGGGAAAAATCGTACAGGAGAACAAACAACACTAGAAACATATATCGAATTGTTTAGCGAAACACTACCAAGAGGATATAGCAAAGAACTCAATGAGCTCAAAAAAATAATAGAATATAGCGAAAAAGATGTTAGTCCGACAAAGGGAACAGGAATCAATAATTTTGAAAAAGTAACGATAGGATTAAATGATATTCTTGAGCATGCAGTAGCTATTACCAACAGAAAAAAATGACGATTTAGTTTTGAGGTCGATACGTTGGTGACCAATGACGAATGACTGATCCAGCAACAAGAAAAAATAGAAGAAAATCTATGACATGCACTCATTTTGATAAAAACTATAGAAGCATTGGGAGAAGACAAAAAACAACCAAAAAAAATATTCTATATCAAAAAATCAAAAATTTTTGAACTTTTCAAAACCATTATTATAGGCTATAACGTGCAAAAAAAACCTTTGTTTGATGTTTGTTATATCCAAGACAATGAACAAAAAAAATGAAACAAAGAACAATTTAAACAATTAATAAAAGATTTTTGAACTGACTGCACAAGACTCTATGCGATTGACAACAACGAACCAATAGCCAACCACGAACAGTTTATCAACAAACTACGAAACGCATCTAGATTTATTAGTCAGCATACATACGAAAAAAAATGAAGTAGAAAAATCACTGATTTTGATCAGCTCACCAGCTATATAGAAAAAAGAAAAAACAACATTAGTGACTTTGAATGATGGATGATATACAAAACGATTGAACTACAAAAAGAATATGAAGAATACATGACAAAACATGAGCCACAAAATATTCAAAAAAAAATAATAACTATGTTCAAAGAAGATTTTTGTGATAAATATTTAGAAATACAAAAACAACAGGAAACAGAAAATGGAAACAAAGTAACATTATGGTGCCTTGCAAGTATAATAAAGCTCCTACACCCATTCATTCCATTCATAAGCCAAGAAATACGAGATATGATAGGGTTTGAATGAGCTATAATAAAAGAAAACATACATGAATCTTTTGATGCTATGAGCAAAAATTATAAAATACAATTGTTTATGGATATTATAGAAAAGTTTTTGAATATGAGAGAAAAACTTAAGCATCCAAAACATGAAAGTATAGATATTTGTTTTTTTGCTCCACTAGATTTTTTACAATTTTTAAGAGGACAAGAAAATATAATTAG
Organism: uncultured Candidatus Peribacteria bacterium; assembly: GCA_964551805.1. Lineage (GTDB taxonomy): Bacteria > Patescibacteriota > Gracilibacteria > Absconditabacterales > Absconditicoccaceae > CAJBLF01. The sequence continues at coordinate 34 of CAZKEK010000149.1, read as the reverse complement.
GATGATTAAAATTTGAGTTAATTTGTAACTATTA
>CAZKEK010000148.1:0-2608 GCA_964551805.1 uncultured Candidatus Peribacteria bacterium | reverse complement strand
AACAAGGACAGCAATTTGTCGATAATCTCTTGCATTTGAGTGACTACCAACAATATATTGGATTGTCTCTTGTAGGAAGCGGTGAAAGTGCAAATATAGACAAAGTTATTCTGGATAAAAACCTTAGTTATATCCAAAAAAAAGATATTCTTCAGCAAGCGGTAAACGGCTTTTCACCTACATTTATATCCAATAGTCAAAAACTTACCACGCTCAAAGAAGATGTTTCAAAATATGGATTTTTTTCTGAAGAACTCTACGATCTCCTTGAAAATCAAACGTATTCTACGTCTATCAAGAAATATTTGCTTTCTTTGGAAATTATCAAATTTAGTAGCGCAATAAAAGTTTTTGGTTACTTAGATACCTTTGTTTCTAGCTTAGCTACTTCGCTCAATATATCGACCAGCCAAGTAGAAACGAATATGCAAAATTTAGCAGAGAGAGGAGAAAAAGATATTCTTGTCTATCTCAACAACTGTTATCTCAATCCCTACGAAATAGATTATGATTGCAATCTTGTTGGTGATTTTGATAGATATTATGCATTAGTAGACAAAGAAAAAACGCCCATAGATACAAACTTTTTCAAAAAAATGATGCAATACGTCGACAATAAATTAGAGCAAACAGACCTTCCAAGCTTTTCTATAACCTTCAAAAAATATGATCCGACTCAGAAACAGATTAGCTTCACCGTCGATGTTAATACCTTCAAACAAGATGAACTCGCATTGATCAAAAAATGAATAATCAATCCACACATCTTTATTCTAAGCAACTTACTCAATCTTATCAAACAAAGTGTCTTCGTGGTTTCAGAAAATATCGATGCTAAATCTATCAAGATATCGCCCAAGACAATAAAGGTAGGAAGCGCAGTATTCAATGTAAACAATTCTACGATGGATTTTGTTCTTCCCATCCAAAAATGATCAGAAAGAGAAATTAGTGATTATATCGACCCTATTTTTACTTCTTCGCCATAATACGAGATGACAGATCAGACACCAAAAATGGTGAACGATACACCAAAAACTAGTGGTATAGATTTCCAAAAGATGTCATCTGTTTTTGCTATGGCAAAAAAATATATAGCATCCGCATATGGATTTTTCAAAGACAACAAAAACAATAGCAAAATACTTTTGATTATAGCGATTATTACTTCTGTAGGTGCTCTATATTTTGCGGTACAATTATACAATGATATTAGCTATCTCAATGGAAAATCTTCTGAACTTTCTTCGTTGTCCAATTACGATACGCGTAGTTTAGCAAACAATGAAAGTACAAATCCAATACTAAAAAATGCAGAAACAATCCAAGATTTGCTCCAAGAAAACGCTTCTACTGCATGAGAAATAACAAAATATACGGACTATCTTCATTCACTCCAACTCCCGTATACGTATTTACTTCAGTACATCTATTTACCTTCACTCAATATTTGGAAAGAAAAATATACAGATAAGATTGATACAAATTTGATAGGGATAAATTTTCTAGAAAAAAATCCGTACAACGATATTACCTTATTGCAAAATCGATGAGATTTTTTCAAGAGTCTTGGAGACAACAACGAATCCAATGATGTACTTGATATGAAGATAGGAGATTTTGTAGAAGATCAAACAGGATTTTTTAGCATGCCAATCACCGTTTCTTTTGTAGCCAACTCCAAACGTGCATTTTTGTTGCTTGCCGACAAGCTTTCTATTACCTCAAACAAAGAGAATATTTCGCTTATCAATGAATTCTTTTATTATCTCCGAAACGAAATCAAAAAAGGAAAAACAAAAGAAATCAAAGCGTTGGAAGCAAATTATGCCACAGTTTTCTGATCAGGCGAAGAAATAAACCAGGATAAAATTATTGGATATACGTTATATAATTGGATATTCAATGGAGGAAAAAATACCTTAATTGATGATGATATTATCGACAAAACCATCAAAAGTAATATCGCTTGCAACAACGAATCCAATGAAATTTGTTATTATAAATTTAGAGAAAGATACAGAAACATACCGACATTTGGATACTTATTGGGGACGGACTTTGGAACCAATGGAGCGGAGAATCTCAAAACCTTTATTCGTAAACTTCCTCCTATTTTTTCTATCAAAGAATTCGAATTTGACAAAATAAAATCACCTACACTTTCTGATGCAAGCAATAGCAAATACCAAGGGAAAATTACTATCTTAGTATATGGAAGAAGCGCTACTTCACAAGAAGTTGGTCAAATAGCCACTGTCCTCGGCAAAAAATGTTTAGGGGAAGAAAGAGCACTTTCGCCAGCAGATGGAATCAGCATCGTACAAAACGCTATCGTAAAACTTTCTGACGTCAACAAAATAGACAAATGATATGGAGATAATCTTCGAGAGCTTAAAACGCTTGTAGAAAAACTTGATACAGATTTTCCAACACTCAGCAATTACAAAAAAACTATAAAGCTCTTCGAACTTTATAGAATGCTTTCCGACGCCGGACTCTGTAAATAAAAATAATGATAGATGATAAATTATAGATGATAGATTTTTTTCTTTTCTCTTTATTAATTTATCATTTCTTTTTATTAATTTATCATTTCTCTTTATTA
>CAZKEK010000147.1:0-2644 GCA_964551805.1 uncultured Candidatus Peribacteria bacterium | reverse complement strand
ATATAACGTTTTTCGCCGCAGAGCGGCGGGGAATTAATCCCAGAGAGATTAAAATTGAATTTGCAGAATAAACAAAAAAGCGGAACCCGAAAAGCTTTTAGAGTAGGGAAAATTAATACAGAAAGTTATGAAAACAAAATCATTATGTGTTGTTGTTTTATTAACAACAATTTTCTTTTTTTCCTGTGAAAGTAAAAATGGGATAAAAAGTACAAACAAACAAGACACTAACATTAGTAATTCGAATATCGATTCGAGTAAGCAAAGCACAAATGAATCTGGTAATGTTTCTGAAAAACAGAATACAAAGACAATTGAATCAAGTTTAGAATTCCCATTTGAAAAAGCAAGACAAACCGTATTACAATCTGATGGGATGAAAGGAGGAATCGTTTATGGTTATTATAAAGATTCCGAAACAAAAGTACTTATGTTTATAAGAAACAATCGAAATGAGGATTGGATTCAACAGTTTGTGCTAATTACTACAGATAAGGGAACACAAAAATGGTTTATGGGTCAGCATTTTGAACTGAGTGCTTCACGATTTACATTTATAAATTAATAGCGGAACCCGAAAAGCTTTAAGAGTAGGGGAAATTTAAAAATCAAGTTATTATGAAAAAACTAATGTTCACTATTTTCTTATTTTGCAGTATTACAAGTATCTTGTTTGCACAAAAAACGCAAAATGTAAATATTGCTAAATATAAGTATTATGCTCCTAACGGGGTTGAATTGATACAAACAAAAAGTGGTTTGACTATTGAGCTTATACCTCTAGCACCGAACTTACAACGTAAATTTCCAGAACTGTTTTCTTGGAACATTGAAGATATGCCAAAAGCTATGAGGGTTAATCTGAGTAGTTTTTATATAAAACAACCTGATGGTAAATATTATACTTATACTTTTGGTGCTGAACAATTCTTAAATGTATATAAAATTAAAATAACAAATAATACGGGGCATATTATTAAAATGAGTGATGCTCGTATATTAATGCGAGTCGAAGGAGAAGATCCAATTAAACCTGTCACAAAAGTTGGCGATCCTACATTATATGAAGTTGGCGAAAGTAAAGTTTTACTACCAAAAAGCGCCATAGAAAAGGATGAAAGTTTAGTTCAGTGGATTACTTGGTTATATTCAGAGTGGGATAAAAATCGCAAAAAAGGATTCTTAAGCTTCGAATATCCTATTGGATTTCCTTCTCAGGTTATTGCAATAAACAGAAAGGCTTATAAGTTGATAAATGACTTAAATGTGGAAATTTTACCAGAAGATAGTTATTCTGGTCTTTTACTTTTTCCAAGACTAATTATAGACAACGAAATAAGCCTAAAAATGTATGAGTTTATTACAAAAACAGATGCGGCAGGTAATACTGTCGAAAAATCTAATTTTGATTTTAAATTAAAACTTACTGATGGCACAAGGTGGTTTGATCAAAACAATAAAATTTGGATAGATGGAGAACCATCAGATAAAGTAGAATATTATGACAAAACTCAAAAAAAATGGATATTAGGAACCCCTCCAAAAAAATAGAAGTTTCGTTTGTTTTTAATAAATATCTAAAAACATAAGAGAAATTTTAAATAGGCATCAACTCAAATGATGTCTATTTTATTTTACTCAACTTTCCCTATACAAGTAATAAAATTCGTTGCAATTTATCAAAAATATTGACAGATATTCTGGGTTTTGTTTTTTCGCTATCCTTATGTTCCATTATAAATTCAGATTCTATTATTAAAACCAAATATTATAAATCGGTTTTTAAACACCTTTATATTGTGTGGTTTTCTCGTTTTCCAACAGATTTTCAAGTTATTATACCTTTTTATCCATTTTGGTAAATCGATTCAAAAATCAACCATTTTAAGTTTTAACGTTTTTTCACAAACCCAAACTCACTCATTTTCCTAAGGTTACGCATAAAAATAGGACACGTGGATATGAGCAAGTACAAAAAGAGGTCGTAATAACATAATAATTCGATAATTTTGTGCTGTGTCGATAGTTGTCATTAACCAAAAAAAAGAAAATATGTCATTGAGACAAAAATCTGTTGATCTAAAAAAAAGAATGCAAAGTGCACTTCAAGGAGGTGGCTCTAAGGCAATAGAGAAACAAAAAGCAGGAGGTAAACTTACTGCACGCGAACGAATTACATCGATATTAGACCCAAATTCTTTTCACGAGTATGATTTATTTGTAGAACATGCTGGAAAAGATTTTGATATGGACAAGAAATTTTTACCTGGCGATGGTGTTGTTACAGGAACCGGAACTATTAATGGATATCCCGTTTGTATATATGCTCAAGATTTTACCGTTGCAGGAGGATCTTTAGGATATATGCATGCTAAAAAAATCTGTAAAATTATGGATCATGCCATGAAGTTGAAAGTGCCCATTATTGGCATCAACGACTCTGGTGGAGCCCGTATTCAGGAAGGGGTTAATGCATTAGCTGGTTATGGTGATTTTTTCTTCAGAAACACACAAGCCTCTGGTGTAATTCCTCAAATTTCGGTTATTCTTGGACCTTGTGCTGGTGGCGCTGTTTATTCCCCTGCACTTACCGATTTTGTTTTTGTGGTAGATAAAATATCTAAAATGTTTATCACTGGACCAG
>CAZKEK010000146.1:0-2684 GCA_964551805.1 uncultured Candidatus Peribacteria bacterium | reverse complement strand
AATAACAAGGGCTGATTCTTTACTAAATGACGGTATCGAGTTTAGGTCAAAAACCAAACTATGGAAAAGACATAAACTTGACAATTCTGTTTCAAAAAAAATTATTGATTCCACTCTTTACTCTACATCTGATGAAGAATCTGTTTTAGGAAAAAATAAAATGAATGGTGAAAAACCTACTTCCAAATTAACATCTGCAAATTTAGATTATATCTATAAAGACATTATTTCAAAAGAAGTAAAAAATTACAATCTTTTTATTGTTACTTCAACCTTTCACGTTCTTAAAACTGCTATAGAATTTGAACGACATTTTTACAATGTTGAAAATCACAAGCCAGATAATATTATTTTCATTGGGGACGAAAAGTTCTTTGATTTAGCACATAATAAAGTGAATTGCAGAAACAAGGACAAAGCAACATATCATAAGAAAAAAATAAAAAGTTTCCTTTATGAGTTATTTATGCATACTCTTGACAAAAACGCTGTAAAGTAGTTAGTTTAAACTTGCCCCACCTCGGAACTGCATACCTAAATGCAGGGTGATACTCGTCACTGGCTATGCCCCCTTCTCGGAACAGCATACTTAAATGCGGGGTGATACTCGTCACTGGCTTTGCCTGTGACGTAATACAATGCAGCTTGTAGCTGCGTTTACTTATCTGGTACAACTTACTAAATATTTTGAGTAGAATAAATTGAAAAAAATAACTAAGTCAATAGGCAGAATTATACACCTGATATATAATACTTATATATTTGTCTAAATAAGTTAACGTATGAGAAATCGTATTTTACTATTAAGTATAGTGATTGTTTTTTTTAGTTGTACCACTAAGTTTGTTGAAGTATACAAAACAGGGACAACATCTCCCAATATTACCATTCAAAAAGATTCTTCCTATTATTTATATGAAAATGATACCTTAAAGATAGCGTACTATTTTTGGGAGAAATCGGGTATTTTTTCATTTACGGTCTATAATAAATTAGATAGACCACTCTATATAGATTGGAAGAAAGCTAACTACTTTACTAATGGTAATAAACAGGAGTATTGGAATGATGCTACTATTTCAAAAAGTAAATCTCTTTCAACCAGCTTTGCATCAATTTCAAAGTATGGAACATCACCAATTGCTAATGTTTTCGGTACAAGTATTGGCACTTCCACTACTACAACTACAAGAGAAGAACGTATTACATTTATTGCTCCAAAAACATCAATAACAAAATCTAAGTTTAATATTGTATCTACCAGTAAACTGGATTGTACTAAAGATGTAGAAAAAATTGATACAATTAGAAATGATAATCCAAACAAGAAAACAATTGTTTATGTAAAAAAATACTCCCCTCAAAATTCCCCTATAATAATTAGAAACTTCATGACATTATCACTTAAAGAAGACTTTTCATCTGAATTCTTTATAGATCATTTTTTCTTTGTAAAAGAGATAAACAATATGGATATAAATAATTTCAGACAAGAATTTCCTTGTGACCCTGATTTTAATAATAATTCGAAAACTATTTGTACCGAATATTATAGAAATGGAATATCATTTTATTTATTTTCAGAAGGTGTAGAAGGAAAAAAAGAAGAAGTAAAAGAGTAGAATAAAGATTATACAAACCCCACTCAGTAAAGCTTACAAAATAATTGGAGAGCCACTCGTCACTGGCTGCGCCTGTGACGTAATACATTGTAGCTTTTAGCTGCGTTTTAGATTTTCAAAACAATATTTTTATCAAATGCATTTAATGAAGTAAATACTGTTAGTGAAGCATTTGCAATCTTGAATAGAAGCTTATAAAAACTAATTTAATGAAATTGACCAAAGCCATTAAATTTGTGATATGAAACCACGTTTATATTTCGACACATCTGTTTTTGGTGGAGTTTATGACAAAGAATTTGAATTTGAAACAGAACTACTTTTTGAAATGGTAAAAGCTGGTGAAATAACATGTGTATATTCCGACTTGACTGAATTTGAGTTAGAGAATGCACCAGAAAAAGTAAAAGAACATTTTTTAAACCTACCAAATGAACATATAGAGTTTATAGAAATTACCGAAGAAATGGATCAACTTGCAAATTGTTACATTAATGAAAAAGTAGTTGGCGAAACAAGTATAGATGATTGTAGACATATTGCTTGTGCAACTATAAAAAAGGTTGATTATTTAGTAAGTTGGAATTTCAAACATATAGTAAACGTTTTTAGAATAAGAGGTTATAACTCAATAAATATAAAAAATGGGCACTCACAATTAGATATACGTTCACCAAAAGATATTGTAAAAAATGAAAAATAAAGAAACGGTAATAGTTAAAGAATTTGACACAGTTAAATTCTTTAGAGCAGTTAAAGAAAAGATTGCTACCGAAACAAAAGGAATGACTTTCGCTGAATTTAAACAATATATAAACAATAGAAAACTAAAAGCTACAAGGTAGTTTTCTTGTCCCCCACTCGGATCAGCTTACATAATAATTGGAGTGTCACTCGTCACTGGCTATGGTTGTAACGTAATACATTGCAGCCTTAGCTGCGTTTTATGTAAAAATTTGAACGTAATTAAATAAATGTTTTATTGATTATGAATTGTTTTGTGGGTTTATATGTAGATTTGGAAAAATAAAAAAGGTATCATGAACAATATTGTTTATCAGA
>CAZKEK010000145.1:0-2707 GCA_964551805.1 uncultured Candidatus Peribacteria bacterium | reverse complement strand
CAAATCAAAAATTATTTTATCATTTTTTTTGAAGATAAATGTTTTGTCGGGGTGCATAAGTGCAATATCGACGATATAATTATAGCAATAGAAAAATTCTGTCTGTGATGATTTCAAAAACTTTAGTCTTGCTGGTACGTTATAAAACAAATCTTGGATACTGACTATTGTTCCATGAATGAATCCAACCGGTTGGTGTTTGATGATAGGATCCATGCCTAGTTTGGTAATTTTCGAACCTATTTCACTATATTCTGTCTTGGAGATAACGGTTGTTTTACTTACTTCTGCAATACTTGCCAATGCTTCACCACGAAATCCATAGCTACTCAAATTGTATAAATCTTGTTCTCCATGAATCTTGGAGGTAGCATATCTTTCAAACAACAGATCCATATCTGAAAGTTCTATTCACGATCCATTATCTTCGACCATAATAAGTGATTTTCCTCAGTCATGAATATCTATCTGGAGTACTGTTGCTCCAGCATCCAAACTATTTTCTACTAATTCTTTGATGATAGAGGCTGGCCTTTCTACTATTTCACCAGCTTTGAGCCTATTGATAAGATATTCAGGTAATTTGTGTATAGCCATAGTTCAAAAAGTAGAAAGTAGAAAGTAAAAAGTAGAAAATATATATCTTCTCTCTTTTACCTTTTATATTTTACCAATTTCACTTGATTTTTCAACTACATTACTCATAACCAAAATGTATTATTACTTGTTTTTTGGATATGGAAAAAATATATGCACTTCTCAGAAAATACCCCAATCGTATAAAATACGGAATTTTGATTCTGGATATTTTTGCTATGATTATAGCTATTAGGACGTATGTAAATTATGTATCTATAGAAACCGCTATCGAAAATGCTACGCTAGAACAACAAACAAAAGGCGAAGAACTTGCTTTCACCCAAAATTTTTTGGTCAATTATGAAAAATCTGATTATGCAAAATATTTTTTGGAACATGAAAACAATATGTTGTTGGATAGAGAATATATTATCAAATTTGAAGAATTATACAAAAAACAGCAAGGTAATACGTGAAATCTCGTTTCCAACACAGATACCGAAGCCCAAGCACTCACCAATCCGAAAAATTCTTGGAAAAAATTTATTTTGGATAGACTTGGTAACAAGTAATACTTGTGTTATTGAGTTGAATTATGTCTTTGGATAACTACGCTATTGGTATATGTACCGTTTATGTATTTTTATTATTTTATATATACGCTCATGAAAAAACTTTTTGCTCTTGTTAGTGTCTTTTGTCTTTCTCTTTTGGTTGTTGCATGATGTTCGGGAAAAAATAGTATCCATGATGGTGATGTAGTTTCTATTACCTATACTGCGACATTTCCTGATGGGACAATTTTTGATCAAAACACAGAAAAATCACCGCTTATGTTTATGGTGGGATCAGGACAAGTTATTGAAGCACTAGATAATGGTGTTGTCGGTATGAATATAGGAAGTACAAAAACAATTACGGTAAACCCAGCACAATGATATGGAAAACTTTATAGCGAATCAAATATCCAAAAAATTTCTCAACTTATTTTTGATAAACTTAGCATTACTCCAAAAAACGGATCTACACAAAATTTGTGAGGTGTGGAATGAATCGTAAAAGGTACCGAAAAAGATGGTAGTGGAAATGTATTGGTACTGTTCGATATCAATCCTAGACAAACGTATGAAATACTAAAATATAAAGTAACCGTCCTTGCAAAAGATAGAATCGAAGCAGAACCTACTAAATAAGGTTTTTTAGCTATTTTTATCAATTACATATGAAAAAACTTCTTCGATTTGTTTTGGGTATTAGCATTTTTCTTTTATGAGCTCTATGAGCTTATTTGTATTATTTTCCTACAACCCAAAATGTAGCAACTATAGCTAATCCAGCTGCTCTTTTTTGTTTACAAAATAGTGGGACGTCAGAAATAGTGACTGATGCAAGCTGATGACAATTATGAATATGTCATTTATCAAATGGAACTACCTGTGATGAACGAGCATATTTTAGATGAGAATGTCCCGCAACAGGAACAGTTGAAATCACTGGCACAATAGAAACCTCATGATGACTGATGGATCAAGTAAGCCAAGAGATTGCTAATCAGCAACCATCGAATGTAGTTACAACACTACCATCACAAACCAGTACAGATATAAATAATATAGATGTTTTTTTTCAAAACCATACAGCACCAATTGATATTATGTTCAAAAATGCACTTATTGCTAATAAACTTCAGTCCATAATAATACCAAATCATGATTCTGTCAAATCTAATCCAGCATGAGTAATTGATATTGATTGAGGATATCGTTTTACTATTTTAGATAAATCTGAAATAGCTACAATATTACAAACATTTAATCGTTCTGATTTGCCTGATTATGATTCAGAAAACTGAGCCAGCATATATATAGAATTCAAAAAAATCGATAACACACATGTACAATTATGGATAGCACACTATGTTGGCATGGCTAAAACAGACCTTGTAAAAAAAATATATAAAACCACTGATATGTTATAAACCATAACGAATGATTATAATCGATTTATAATAAATTTATAATAAATATCTGAACTAGAATATCTATTTTTAAAATAATCATTATTCTCTATGCAGTTATTTAAAAGAGTATTATTATCATTATTTCCTGACGAAATAATTGCACAAACC
>CAZKEK010000144.1:0-2708 GCA_964551805.1 uncultured Candidatus Peribacteria bacterium | reverse complement strand
CGGAGGCCAAAGACCCCCTCACCGGACCTCGCTTCACCTTTCCCTGTATCGCAAGCGGATAAAGTAACTAGCCAAGTGCCGTTAAGATCGAGGGTAGAAACATCCTGAGCCGATAAAATTCCATCATTAGATGGGTTGGGTGCAACTCCTTGTTTCCAAAGATTTAATGTTGTCTGTGCGCCGGATAAGGCAATGCCGCTTTGCACCATAGGATCTAGAGGTGCAGTGCATACGGGGCTATTTGAGTTGGATACTGTTCCCTTGACTGTCATTCCACGTTGATTATCAGTCGCGATTTCAGATTTTTCATTTAAATAAAAACCGTGAGTTGCAAGATGCAGAATTTGAGGGCTACTAATTAACTTTATTGATTTTTTATCGGCATCATTTCCGACTTTAACGACGGAATTCAATTTACCAATAGAAGCAGCATCAGAAATCACATTAGCTTCCACAACCGTACCTGGAAGTTGCTGTAAAACTATATTAGAATAATCAGGGTATATATCAGAATTATTTTTTTCACTATTTGATTGTTCTGATGCGTCGTATTGAGGATTGGCATAAATGACACATTCCTGATTTTTTGAAATAGAAGTAGGAGAACACAGATCCCGACTGCTCCCAAGATAAGAGATATTGAATTTTTCAGACAAAAAACTTCCATCCTTAAGAATTAATGAAGAAAATGATAAGAAATTAATCCCTGCATCAGGGCTGATAAATATATTTTTTGTACTAGAGGGAATGGATTTTTGAATTTCCAACCACAAAGTTTCCGATAATTTAATTCCGCTTTCTTTAATCATTTTATCAGAAGACTCGGGAAGAAATAATGACTTGTTGAATTCATTAATCATATCCGAAATTGCTTTAGATGATCCGATTGAAATCCAGGTACAATCCCCGATCTTGGGAATCACAACTGCACCAATAAATTGCTCGCCAAAGAAAATATTTGGAAGTTTTCTGTAAGAGATAAATTCGATAATTAAATCTCCTTCATTCATATCCCGCCTTACCATATCGAGACTTCCATTAAGATTTGAGCTCTTAAAAAGATTTGCAGATTTTGGTAAAAGCTTTTTCTCGATAGCAAATTTTTCTTCTTGAAGTGAATTAAAAGTATTCTTATAATTTGTGTTCTTTCCGGAAACGGAACCATTAATAGAAATTTGAACAATCTTTTGATTGATTTCAGATATTTTCTGAAGATCTTTTGAGAATTCCGAATTATGATTTTGCAAAGATACTTTTCTGTCCCTCACTATTGAATCAAGAACAACGCCTTTCCATTTAACTACTAGATCAGCAAGTAGATTAGCTTGGCAAAAAGCTACAGGTAAAGAAAAATTAATGTTTTTTCTTTGCCACCCCAACCTAGAAGACTCAGTTAATGACATTGCATAAATTATGTGATCATTCTGGTATGCTATATATTTATTAAATAATTCTAATGCAGCGTTTTTTTCTCCGCCAATTTGTTCTCTTATCGATTTAAATACATAATACTCACCCTTTTCAGTTGTTGGTCCAACTTCTCCCATCTCTTTTTCTAAGGATACTTCAAGATTTTTTGCTTCATTTATACGTCCTAATGAAACGTAACATTCATACAGTGTTTTTTTGGCTACAAATTCAGATTGTCCTTTTCTCATAGCGGTCTTATATTCATTCTTATCTATCAATCTATCTACGTTTGGAATATCCGTTATTGTATTCAATATCCTTTTGTTTATCTCTATGCATTCATCATACTTACCAATTGCTTTTAAGTAGTAAGCTCTACTTTGTAGCGCTAAAGCGATATCTAGGTCTCTATTGATTTTCGAACTGCTTTGCGAATTATTTACTATGTCAAGAGCTTCTTTAGATGCTAAATCTGCTTCGGTGTAGTTGCCTTCATTTGAACAGGACAGTGTTAATGCTCCGAGAAATCTCGGCTTCCACTTTTCAGATATGGATTTGTTTCTTTTGCAAATATCCAAACATTCCTTTTCGATATTTATAGCTCTCTTCGAATCTCCAATCTCGTTATATATCAAGCAAAGCATTTGCTTAATCTTCAAAGAATAGTCTAAATCACTATTTTGATTATTTTCTGCAATTGCTAAAGCCTTCAAACATAAACTTTCTCCCTTATTGTATTCAAAAGCTGCTACATAAAAAACAGCTAAACCACTCAAAAACTTCGCTTTGGAAGGGGATTTCTCTGGTAATATTTTTCCAGTTGCTTCCACAAGTCTGTCAAGCGCGGCCACAATGTTTTTACTGTCAGATCGTTGCTCTGCGATATTTTTATTCTTTTCACCTTCAATTGCCTGACAATATTTTTGGAATGCATTTACAAAATTCATCATTCTTTCATTTGCATCAGGCTTATTCATCAAGTATTGTATCGCCTCTTGCTGTAATTTTTTCGCATCTTGCCTAATATTTACTTTAGGGCTTCCTCCACCACCTAATTCTTGGCCGTTCGCTACTCTGCAAAACAATAACGCTATAAATGCTATAATTACTTTTTCCATATGTGGTTTTTATTCAATTCACCTTTGGATAGGTGCTGACCACGATATGATCCTCGGACCACTTGGGAGGTTGCCTCTCCATGGATGTATTTTTCTGAGCCTCATCGACTGCGACGACCTTCATGGCTCGCGTTCCAGCGGAAGATTGTTTTACCGGCTCCTGATTTTTGGCGTTTGGAT
>CAZKEK010000143.1:0-2714 GCA_964551805.1 uncultured Candidatus Peribacteria bacterium | reverse complement strand
CCCTCTTCCGCAACATCTTCTACAACTTCTACAACTTCTTCCACCTCTTCTACAACTTCCTCCTCCTTTGCCACAACGTCTACAACTTCTTCTTCATCTTCATCGTTCCACCCGAAACCCATTTGAATATCTTCAATTTTTGTAGCTCGCGAAATTGCTACATATTTTGCCTTTTCGTTGAATATACTCTTATTCCAATCGTATATCGTGTATGTTTCCTTGAATGTTTCTCCTTGAGAAGCGTGTACTGTAATACAAAACCCGATGTAAAAGTATTTGTTAAATTCTTCTAATTGAATTGTTACTTCTCTATCGCCCTCACCGCAAACTACTATTGTCTCATTTTCTAATTTTATCACTTTAAATTTTTCACTATTCAGAATATTTTTAGTTTTATCAGTTTTATGTGCAATTACTGGCATTCCAATCATAAGATTCACATCTTGTGTTTTTGGATTGGATTTATTTCTTGAAACAAAACACTGTTTCCCTTGATGCTCAGAAATGTATCTGGTCATACATTCATCATTTACTCTCAATCTTGTTTTATGTGTATATGCAATATTTGTATATGTTTCTTTAACCTTTGGAAACTTATTGGAATCTAACTTCATAACATTTTTGTATAAACTGAATACTTCATCATCTGACCGCCGGCATTTTGAAAGCTGTAATCTATTTCCCTCACACAGGTCAAATAATGCAAGTGAATTTTTGTAGTCGCCAGACCAGCTATCGTTGACAGGAGGCAATTGGCCGAAATCACCAATAATAATAAAGATGAGCTCAGGATAAAGTCTCTTTGCCATTATGAACAACTCATAAAACTTTTCCACCATCATACTTACTTCGTCGATAAAAACGTAGTCGATACTCTTAAAAATATTCTTAAAAACATTCTTGTTTGTATTGTACTTGTAGAACAACGAGTGAATTGTCTGACCACCAATTAGTCTTGCTCCTTTGTTTGTAGGTGAAAATGCCAAATACTTTTTACCTTGTTCTTTTAATTCGTGTATTAAACAATTTCCCAAGAAAGTCTTTCCAGTTCCAGCCATTCCGTCAAGATGACAAGACATTCCAATATCAATTATTGCTTTTGCAGTTTCTTCTGCACTTTCTTCGTAATCATCTTTAATTTTCCAAGTGAAGTCGAACTTATTTGAATTTGGAGGTCTGCAACTGTGTGGCAAATGATACACTTCGAGTTTTTTTGGTTCTTCTTCTTGATATTTGATAACGGTCTTTGCATCATCCCAATAATATGAAGAAATATCTATTTTTTTATTTGATACGTATCTAATTGCATCTGTATTTCTATCTAAAGGAATCCCGCCACCATTTCGAATTAATGTTTCTAATTTGTGAAGTTCAAGTGCCTCCATTTGCAGTATCATAGAATAGATGGGATACAAGGTCCCTTCTTGAATAACTTTTTGATTAAAAAGACCTTCGTACAATGGAATTCCATTATCCAACTCGTGACTTCGTATGAACACAGAATATTTATCTGAAGATGTATACCAGTTGCTTGCTTCTTTTTTATCTGTAGAGAATTTTGAAAATGAAGCAGTAATTTTAGACTTTCCCATCATTCCAATGTATGCATTAATAGCTAACTTTTGCAAATCAGGTTCGCAGGCAAACTTTTCAAGTAGCTGATTAACTGGTGCAACGAAATAATCATTTGCTAAATGACAAGAAGGCAATAGTTCAAAAGTAATATTACTGATTTCAATGAGTGAGTTTTGCAACCCATATTCTACAAGGCACTGATGATACCATCCACATCCTCTAAATGGAAACTTTTGTTTTGTCTCTACGTAATACAGACCACATTTTATTTCACCTGAAAACTGTTTTGGTGCATCCATCACTGAAAACACAGGAAAGTTATATTTTGAGTTCAAGATAATATTTCGTCTACATTTTTTCTGGTCTATCTTGTGATAATGATATTTTTTATTTTCTCTAAGAGATACTCCTTCTACTGGCTCAACAAACTGATACGCTTTGAAATCGTTTGTGCTTATAATATTATCCCAAACTGTTTTATTGAAAAAACTTTCTCTATAATCATTTACCTTGTGAACACCTTCTTCATTTTCAATTGATGTTTTCATTCTATGACAATCTACACATAGCACTTGTAAGTTTGTTATATCATTTGTGCCACCAGATGCTAATGATTGAATATGGTCAATTTCATATACGTCAGATTGTAAAAAGCACACTGCACATTTATTTCTTTTAAGTAATTCTTCCTTGACTTCTTTGCAAAGTTGTTTTCGACTATCTTTTTCTTTTTTGTTTAACAATGAATGAATAACGTGACCAATACCTTCGTTAATGTAAGGAATTTTGTTTTCGACAGTAACATGTAAAAGTTTTTCGTATGAAATATTCTTTCCGTAATTTGCATCTGTTGCAATTTGAACAATTTTTCCATCTTTCTTTTTCAATGAAATTTTTACAATTAAACTTTCTCTTGTCACAACCTTTGGAATGTCCGCGTACTTACTTACATAATTCATAAAATCTTTATTCAAACTATTTTTCTGTAGTATATAGATACCTTCAGTTAACTCGTGAATATTATCAATAGGAAAGTCTGTAAGATGAGATACTACAAGTTTTTCTTCTTCTTCTTGCTTTGTATCTTCTTCAGTTTTTGTCAATTTAACAGATTTCTTTGTATCTTTATCATCAAATGT
>CAZKEK010000142.1:0-2724 GCA_964551805.1 uncultured Candidatus Peribacteria bacterium | reverse complement strand
TGTACTCCAGCTCAAACAATTCACAAAGAACCAAAATCATTGACTACGTTTTTTTATAATTACTTGCAAAAATTTTTGCGGGACTTTTTTGTTGACATTTTGTGTTAAATCATTATAAGATATATAATAAAAAATTATAAACAAAAAAGTTATAAATAAAAACATAAAAAAAATGAAAAAAATAATTATTTTACTCGGGATGGCTGTTTGTCTTTTTGCCAATGTGTCTGCACAAAGTGTGTATGATATGAAAAAAAAAGATATGATTACGATTATAAATGGAACTGATAGGGTTTTGGTTCCTATCGAATTGTTTGAAAAATATGGCAGTAAATGTTTAGAAGCATACTATAACGGCTCTGTAGAAATATACAAAAAAGACAATTATTCTTTTTCTAGGTGGGGATTTGATGTGGAAATTTTTGAACAAACCGACTTACTTGTTCGGTCAAAAAACAATTGTACGATAGAGGAAGAGTCTCCTGTAAAGGTTGTATATTCTGGATTAT
Organism: uncultured Candidatus Peribacteria bacterium; assembly: GCA_964551805.1. Classification (GTDB taxonomy): domain Bacteria; phylum Patescibacteriota; class Gracilibacteria; order Absconditabacterales; family Absconditicoccaceae; genus CAJBLF01. The sequence continues at coordinate 2,215 of CAZKEK010000142.1, read as the reverse complement.
CTGTTTTTGTTTTGTTGTATATTCTGGTTCTTGTATTTAATTTTTTTCTTTTCCGAACTACAGATCCAAATATTGTTTTTTGGTCCAGTTGTGCTATTTTTGGCGCTATTGGTTCGTATTTTATTATTCGTGATGTTTGGTTTGGATTGGCGCTTTATATTGGATTGTTCTTTGTGGGTGCTGGTATTGGCTATCTCTTAAGGATAATCAAGACAAAAAAATAATAATAAAAAATGTAGTTCTAATATAAAAGTCCTTCCTTTTTGGCGGGATTTTTTTTGTTTGAAGAGGAAAATATTCTCGGGACGCGGGCAACAAATCCCTCCGGCTTCGCCACCTCCCTTTATCAAGGGAGGGGTAATGAGTGGAGGGAATATTGTTTGATAGTAATTATTGGTTTGGTAAAAGGCAAGGAGAAAAAGTAGATTGACATTTTGTATTAAATCATTATAAGATATATAATAAAAAATTATAAACAAAAAAGTTATAAATAAAAACATAAAAAAAATGAAAAAAATAATTATTTTACTTGAAATGGCGATGTTTGTTATGGTGTCGCATGTTGCTCTTTCACAGACAACAAAAACTTATGGTTTTGATTCTATAGAAAAAGTAACAGAAAAAAAAACCTACAAAAATGAAGTTACTTTGTGTTTTGATTCTCTTGTGCCAAACGATTCACTGGTTTCCCAACTTTTGATAGATGGGAAAATACAAGTTAGTCAAAACCAACTCAAAGGACATTATGAACAATTTATTTTGTTTTATGTTCCGCAGGTAGAAGTAGATAGTTGCTTCCTGAAAGATGGAATTGTATCGTATAAAGGATTCGAGGCAAAGAATCAACCGAGAATATTTAGTTGGTGGTATTTGCTTGCTGTGTTGTGCATTGTTTGTATGATTATTGCCCAAAGATCATTTAAAAAAAGAACTAAGTCTACAGTTCCGATTCCATTTGTAGTTGCAATTATTGTTGAATTTTTCCTTAGTGTTTTGTTTTTTATTACGCTTCGCATTTTGGTCCTGTCTACCGTTATTGTGTCAATGACAATGGCAATGGTAATGGTAATTAGTATTCTCTCTATGTTTATTGGTTTGATTGCTTGTATGATTGCATCTTCAGTTGCGACGAACAAAAAAACAGTGTACATATTCTTTTATGTGTATTATCTAGGTATGTTTGTATTGTGTGTGTCTATTTATTTAATGTAATATAATATTGTTATTTTAATATAAAAGTCCTTGCTTTTTGGCGGGACTTTTTTTGTTGGGAAGAAATTTTCTCGGGACGCGGGCAACCTCACCCCTTCCCCTCTCCTTTCAGAGAGGGGTATAATTGATTTTTTTTGTTTGGAGAAAAAAACATTCTAGAACACTAGAATGTTATTATATTATTGCTACTTTATTATTCTTTTTTGTGCTGACCATTAATCCAGTGACTAGCACATAATGGTTTATAGGATTCATTTCCTCCTACCATAATTTGTTCTCCATCATACACTATTTTATCATCAACAATTCGTGCATTTATAATTGCTTTTGCTCCACAAAAACAAATGGATCGAAGTTCTTCTACTTTGTTGGCTATTGCCATAAGTTGAGCAGAAGCAGGAAATGGATTTCCTCTAAAATCTCCTCGTAGTCCGTAACAAACGACAGGAATTTTTAATTTATGTACTATTTGGAATAATTGCCAAATGTGTTCTATGGTAAAGAATTGTACTTCATCTACCAATATAGCACCAAGTTTTTGTGTTTTAACTATTTCATAAAGATTATCTTCTTCTTTTATTGAAATAGCATCTTCTTCTATTCCCATACGTGATTTTACTTTGTTTTTTCCGCTTCTCGTGTCTACACTTGAAGTAAAAATACGTATTGGAATGTTTTCTGTTTTGTAGTTGAATGCAGTTTTGATGAGATCTATTGTTTTCCCTGCGTTCATTGTTGAGTAGTAAAATATTAAGTTTGCCATATTGTTTTTTTTTGTTTATATATATATTTGATATATTATATAGAGTTTGTTGTGTTTTTCAAGAAATAAAAAAATAATTTTTGTATTTTGTTTGGATGAGTGGTTGTTTCTGTTGAATATTATGTTGTTCTCGAAAAGTAGGTATGCGCTGAAAGTAGTCAGATATATATTTTTTGGAAAAGGGGGAGGGAACACGTTATTTTTCCGTTGAAAGTGAACCTATAAATAGTATAGTATGCT
>CAZKEK010000141.1:0-2773 GCA_964551805.1 uncultured Candidatus Peribacteria bacterium | reverse complement strand
TCAAAAACAAAAAAAAGAATTGGATGCTATTATCGCCAAGAGAATGCAATATGTCCAAACCTACCTCTATGAAAAAAAATGAACTCCAGAATATACGATATTTGTGTCAGCTATGAAAAATAATTTGTGAATCAAAGCCATAGAAAAAATACTTGCGGAATCCAAAACATATTATACATTGGGATTGACATGACCAGACCAATATATAACTGGAGCAAAAAATATAAAAGAATATACGACATTATTCCAAAAAAAATTAATGACTGAATTTCCCGACGGATTTGCTACCTTACAAAAGATGCGGGCTACTCAACCGTATATGGTTCTCGAATTGTATCAATGAATAAAAAATACCGAAAGTATGTTTACCCAATCATGGAAATCTCCAGAATATATTCACCAAGACAAAATAACTGCCATGAAAAAAAACATGGAACTTATCAAGAGATTTTATGAATACAAATCGATCGATCTTTCTACAGAGCAACAACAAAGCTTATCTATCTCGTTTAGAGCTTTGGATGCGGTTATGATAGAAAAAATACTTATAAGCGGTGAATTTCAAAATGTAGGAGCATTATCACGAAATTCAACTGAGGCAAAAACATATTTTGTCCAGGATCTTGCTCAAGATAGACGAGATACCAAAGTGGAATCTTCAGATAAAGTAGGACAAAATATTATCTACAGAATAGCAAAAGAAATCCATGGATGATATACAGGACATAATACAATGTCAGAACTTATAAATTTTTTTAGACCAGACAAAGCAGATGCATTGTGATTGTATTATGATAGTGGTTGGAAAATAAACAACAATTGAGCTATTGATAAATCATTAGATATCGATGAGATCCAAACCATGTCGACAGACGAAATTATGAAAATGCGAGTAGGTTCATCACAACGAAATACCATTTTTTCAAGTATAGATCCAGCAACACGAGCAAAAACACTAGTCTTTGGACCAGCTGGATTAGCCATTCCATGATCAATGTTTTGATTTACTGATGATGCAGCATTTTTGGATACCAAAGCGGATGCTGGAGATATGGACCAAAAAATGAATAACGAATACCAAGCAAGACTTTCCAAAATAATTTTTGAGGAAAAACAATATGCTATCCCAGAAGTCAAAAAACAATTAGAAGAAAGAATACTTGAATATATCCAAAAATGTTCTCAATCGGTATCCAAGGAGAGAGAAACTACAGCAACAAGCGATACAAAAACAACTGAACAATGATATATAGAAATGCCATATTATCTTATTATTGCGGCCAAAAAAGCCAAAATAGGGAATATAGAAAAATTTCTCTTCAAAAAAGAAAACAATCAGATTGTAGCATGTACAGGTCGCTTGTGGATCAACGAACCATTAGATTTTACGCAAACCAACACAATTATTCACAAAGAATATATAAATTTATGAACACAGGTAGATACAAGACAAGCGATGCCATATATCCAGTATGTAGACCAAGCAAAAGATACATTTGAACATTTTATAAAATTTGACACTAACGAATTGGATTTGCCGGCAGAATATGCCAAAAAATATCAAGATAAAATAGATGAACGAAATCAGTTTAAAATACAATTAGCCAATATGGATCCAAGCAAAGCGAGTACAAGATTATTGGAAAGATACAAAGAATTTCATGATCGATTCGAACATATGTATATCGCTATGCTCACCAAAATATCTCATTTCAAGACGAGTAATGATTTGGATAAGGCTGGTTATTTGCAAGAAGTAGAATCAATGGCAACACAACTGGATACGGTTACCATCAAAAATGGTGTGCTAGTTGGACCGATGGACAAAATCTCTGATAGACAAAGAAAAGCTTTTTTTCAAGTGCTTACAAAATGGAAACCACGAAACAAAGATATTCTATCGTTGGCAAAATCTTCAGAAAAAGATGATCAAGACAAAGCAATTTGGGCAGCTAAACAAATTATAAAGTCAATACTAGAAACGCAAGTAGTATATTTCAATACTGAGGGAAAACCAATAATTATCGGACATGGAGAGGACGCAAATCTTTGAAATCAAGAAAAGCTTGTTATACAAAGACTCGCTATCAATGGAAATCCACAAAACTATTTTGTCGCAAAAGGATTGGTAGCGCCACAGATAGATCTTTCCAAAGTTACTATCGTTCCCATCAAATAATTTTATTTAGCAAATTATAAAATATTATGAGTGAAACTCTCGAGCAACCAAAGGTAGATGGACCAAAAAACGAGTCCGAACCAAAATCAACATCAGAAAAAAATACTTCTGAATCTCAAGAAACTATAGAAGATACCAAAAGCCAGTTGGCGGAAATGTATCTTGATTTTCTTGATAAACAAAAGGGAGGAATGGTAGGAACCGTTGGTGAGTTGTGAATACATATCAATCCACTCAAAAAAGATGCAAAAGAATTTTTGCTTACAGAAACTTCCACAAAAGAAAACAAAGGGATATTTTCTAGATTTATCAAAAATATTACCACAAAATTGACAGAAAAAGTTACCTGAGGAACTATACTAGCATACGACAAAACCAATCTCAATAAAATGAAATCACTCATCAATCAGTACAAAAATGATCAAACAAAGCTCAAAGAACTTATGGGACAGATTGAAGAAGGGATTGATCCTACGCAGAAAGAGCCAATTGCTAGCACAGAAAAAAATACCTCCGACACGGTTCCGGCGGTAGCAGAAACAGGGGAGAAAATAAATACCAAGCATTTTTTTCAGTATCCATTAGTAGGAGCTC
>CAZKEK010000140.1:0-2794 GCA_964551805.1 uncultured Candidatus Peribacteria bacterium | reverse complement strand
GGAGGATTGTCTCTTGTTTTTTACAATCTGATGAATAATCCGACTCAGCTTTCTAGTGTGGGATTGGACCCAACAACCACAAAAACATTATTACAAACATTTTCTGTGATATTTTTTGGATTACTTACCTTTTTGGGTATTGGACTATTGGTAGTCAATCTTTATAGAATGATTACGGTAAAAAATAAATCAAAAATTGGATATATACTTGGTGCATTGTTTTGATTTTTAGTATTTATGTTTGCTATCGTATTGGGAGCAAATATCATCACCAAGATCAAAAATTTCTCTGTAGAAAATGTCTTGGACAGTGATAAACTTATCATGCCATATATTCAGCTCAAAGACAAAACTACCTATATTCGTAGCGATGCTAACCTCAAACTTATCGCTCCAGCTACCATGTTTTATACGCTCAACAACACGTATTTCAATGCACAAATCGTGCCTGCACTCGGACAAGTAAACTTCACTGAGGTCTATTTGGACTGTGGAAACGGACAAAAACTTAAGCTCAATTTCACAACATCACAGTTTGATGGATCATGTATTTACTTCAAAAAATGAGAATATCCACTCAATCTAGAAACAAGTTATATCAATATTCCTACTTCGGAAAAACTTCAAAAAACATTTTCTGGATGAACAATTCTTTTTGACTCGGAGATTACGGTAAATCCTACCAATGGCGATTTGATTTTCAATGACGCCAAAACAGAAATGCTTGTAGGCAAAGCTCCAAGTAAAGTGCAATTTGACGCGAGTGCTGTATTCAAAGATTTATGACTCAATGATTACAAAATTATTTGGGATTTTGATGGAGATGGAACACAAGACAAACAAAACACATCTACTACCACATTTGTCTACAATGAAGCAAAATTATATAACGTGTATGTAAGATTTCCATTATTGAACAATTATATTTATAGCTTCCCATTGAGAGTAGAACAATCTGATGTTCCCGTTTGTCAAATCCAAGCAAGCAAAACAGACGCAAAAAATTATACCATTACCGCAAATTTTTTGGACAAATCAGTAAATATATCAAATTACCAATTTTCTATCCTCGATAGAAACAACAAAAACAAAGTAATCGATACGATCAAAAACACCAATGGAACATTTAGTTATCAGTTTTTGGCTGCAGGAACGTACGCGATCCAAAACGATTTCATTACGGAAGATGATAAACAAGGACAATGTGAAAGTGATGATATCCAAGTCGGAGCAAGTGAATTTCAAATAAATTATGATACCTATTTCAAATCATCATCTACTCCTCAGTTCCAAAAAATTGGTGATGGAGGAGCAGTAACATCCAAATCGTGAGGTCTTGTTTTGACGGAGATACCAACCGTCATTAAATTCCAGATTACCCAAATTTCTCCAAATATTTCTACCGCAACAAAAAGAGTTTTGCTAGATGGAAAACAAATTATTTCCTCTGATCCCAATAGTTTTGAGCTCACGATCGAAGACAACAAAGATCATGAAGCTACACTTATCGTCGAAGACAAAGCGAGTGGTGCGAAAAAAGAAATCAGTATACCTATTTCTGTAAACAGAGAAAATATCGTTGGAAAAATCATTGTGACGCCAGATACCGTTGGGACTGATCCATTTACCGTAAAATTTGATGCGTCTACCACGATAGTCAACGATCCTAGCGATGAAGTAGTGTCATTTACTTGGGATTTTGGTGATGGTACAGGATCGATCAAAAAAGATTTTTCAGAAGCGATTATCTCGCATACCTACAGATATGATGTAAAAAACAACAACGGAAAATATCATCCTATTATCACTATCAAAACCAAAAAAGGTCGTGAAGTTACCGTTTCGCCAGACAACGATATTATTGTCAAAAGAGCAAATCAGACACTTATTATTTCTATAGATTCTCATCCTGCACAAGTAGCAAGTGTTGGTGATAGTGTAAGTTATTCTATAGAATTTAATGGACTTCCTTCAGGTATTCGTCGAGATTTTGGTGACGGAAAAACATTGACATGCAAGACAAGACAAGAATGCTGAGCTACAAAACATATCTACACAACACCAGGAACATATACCGTGAGAGCAGCTATCGATTATACAGACCAACCAACCATTGACGGAACAATCGCTATAAAAATAAATCAATAATAAAACATAAGATTTTATAGACTTTACCTTTATTATGACTGATTTTACTCAAGAACTTAAACGTCTTCAGAAGCTTTCTTGTATTACCCTTTCTCCAGAAGAAGAAAAAAGATTCTGAGCACAAATCAACAACATTATCGGATTCCTCGGACAACTCCCGGAAACTAAACTAACAACGAACAACGAACAAATAACAGTTAAAGATAAACTTACACTTAGAACTATAACTGGACTCAAAGAAAGCGCAGAAAATAAAGAACTCCTAAAAAACGTTAAACATCCCATAGTAAACAATTCTATCGTGATCAAGTCAGTACTCAACTAAACTACTTCGTGACAAATAATGGACAAACAGTTGCCGAAAGGTGGCTGTTTATTTGTTTATAAAAAGAATTCCATCGTTTTTCACTATTAGCTAAGTTTAGTAGTTTCCCTTGAAATAAACAAGCGATTTAGTATATAAAGTCCGAAAGGAATTTTTTTTATACAAAGAATTTCAACGCTTAAGCGACTGTTGTTTAATCGTTTTATTCCCGCTTTGCGGGATTACATTGTATTTCATATTTTAACCTATTATTTTATTATTATGGCCGAGCGAAAAGACCTACTGCATGTGAGAAACATTGGAATCATGGCACACATCGAT
>CAZKEK010000139.1:0-2846 GCA_964551805.1 uncultured Candidatus Peribacteria bacterium | reverse complement strand
CGGTCACTATCTTTTTCTATTTGTTCAAAAGATTTGCCACTATGATTTGCCATAATTTCATATAATTCATCTTTTAAAAGTTGAATTTCTTTTGCAACAATTAGAATATCTGATGCTTGACCATCTGCGCCACCTGATGGTTGATGAATCATCACTCTTGAATGTGTTAGTGCTGTTCTTTTACCTTTTGCGCCAGCACATAATAAAACTGCGCCCATAGATGCTGCCATACCTGTACAAATAGTTGCAATGTCAGGTTCTACGTATTGCATTGTATCATAAATGCCTAGACCAGCATAAACACCACCACCTGGTGAATTTAAATAAATTTGAATATCTTTCGTTTTGTCTAGAGATTCAAGAAATAACAACTGAGCCTGAATGATATTTGAAACATGGTCGTTAATTCCTGTTCCCAAGAAAATAATTCTATCCATCATTAACCTTGAAAATACATCCATTTGTGCAACATTTAATTGCCGTTCTTCTATAATTGTTGGTGAAATGTAATTGCAAGTTATATCGAATGGCTTGGCGATACTCTTGTACTGATGAAGATTAAGTGAACTAATACCTAGATGTTTAGTAGCATAATTCTGAAATTCTGAACTTTGATTCATTTTTTTTATTTTTAAAGTGAATAATATTTATTTCTTTTGCCTAGATTTAGGCGGTTTAGTGGTGCTTGTGGTTTCAATTTTTTCTTTAAATTGTTGGAGTACTATATCTAAACTTTGTGTTATATTACTCATAATTTCTTTTTCCATATCTTCTCGCTCTTCGTCAACTTTATCATTGAACATATCATTCATAAGTTCAGATGTCTTAGTTGGCATAGATATTTCATATTTATATTGATGATTTACAATAGTAATTCTATTATTCCTATGATGAAGAATAATGAACGTACTAATATTTTTGTCCATTATAAATGACTTTGTTACAATATATTTTTTATCTGAATTTGCTGAATTTAAGTAACGAATATTATTTTCGTCATATAGACACACTTTAAATATATCAAATGCTGATTGCTCAGCAGGAGTTAATACATCATCTTTATCTATTGACTTCCAAACTTTTTTAATAAATTCTTTAATTTTTTCTATCATTTTAATTCAATTCTTTATAATTAATATATATTATTTTTTGAAAAAGTTTTTTTTATTTTATAACGAGCTGATTTATATGTAATTGAGATTTTACATATTTATAAAAAGAGAAAAGGAACTGTGATGTTCCTTTTTCTTTTAAGAAAGTGATTCTTCTGATTCTTCTGATTCTTCTTGAAGAGATTCCATCATTAAATCCTTCAAGTTCTTCATTCTATCATCTTCAAATAAGGTCTTAACCTTTTCATCATCAATAGGATAAGAAATTTCTGTATCTAATACATGAAAAAGATAATCAACTGCAATTTGTTTTTCAGTTTTTTCACATAAAAAATCTATAAGATTTTTTTTATCACTTTCATTAAGATCAAAGATTTTTTGTTCTTTCATTTGATCTAAAACTTCTTTCTGCTCGTCAACTGAAGGATTGACAACAGAGCCTGTTAAAACTTCGTTAATATTCATATTTTTTTAGTTTTTATAATTTATATTTTTAGTTTAAAAAATAGTGTAAGTTTAAAAAATAAAAAAAAAACTGGTAAATTTTGTTTACCAGTTTTTTTATTACTTACCTAAATTCCATTTGTCTAGAAACCACTTTCTTGCGACATTTGAAATTGCACTAGTTACTTCCTTTGGCTCTAGACCATTGTCTTTCATAGTGTCCATTTCCTCCTTGATAATATCATTGGTGATCCATTTTAAAAAATCCCCCATTTTTTTGATATCCATCTGTTCGTTAACAGAAGTAAAGACTTTTTCAATACCTTGATTTAATCTACTTTCGGTTACAGAATATTCTGCAAATTCCTTAATAGAGTTAATTTTCTCAGTATCAACAGAAGCAAGTTTCTTAACTTTAGACGAAGAATGTTCTTCACCCTTTACCTTAAACCTAATAGTACCTCTCGAAGTTTCACATTTCCAGACAATACCTTCACCAATACCAATGTTACCAAAAGCCTTACCTACAGGACATTCTTTTTCAACCGCTAATGTTAACTCAACTAATTTGTTTTGAGCTAAATGAGGATTTTCAAAATCAATATCAATACTGTAATTTTCGTAGTCAAGAATGTTGTAAATTCTTGAATCTGAATTCTTCAAATGTTTTGTTTCTTCATCAGTTAAGAAATAGTTTGACTTTTCTTCATTGTCGTTGTATGACAACTTTACTGCAAAGATAACGAACATTTTAGGTAATCCGTTAATAGCAACACCTTTTTGGATATTACCACCTGACCATTCACCAAAGATTGTGATATAATCTGCATCTCTGATGTCCAAGGTATTAAATAATTCCTTGAAAACTTCTTTGTTTGATTCTACAAAGAACGCAAAACCAGCATTATCTTTTTCAATAGAGATAACATTTTCTCTTGATTGAGGATACATATCACCTTCTTTTGTTAAGGTAACACCAGCATTTGTACCATGTAATTTTACTGTACCAGTAAAAGTTAAAGTTGGTAAAACTTTAGATGCATCAAAAATAGCATCACCATTTTCATCCCGACCAGAATATCTTGTATTGTCATGTACAAGTTTGATAATCTGCCTGAATTGTCCGATTTCAGGAAACGTAATCATTTTTCTGTTTTCCATTTTAGTGACTTTTTTTGTTATCGAATGTTTCGAGTTTTTACTTCGCTCCACTCAGTTTTGACTGAACTGAGAAACATTTTTCGAATTTTTCGTCACCACCACTCAATTTTTACTGAACTGAGAAACATT